>CALXKG010000029.1 GCA_944388825.1 uncultured Clostridia bacterium
ACCAGACGGAACGGCACCTACGCGGAAACCAACTTCGTCATCCTCGGCGACCATGGGCAGATCGACATCGACAACGTCTTCTACATCAACAACGCCCTCCGGGACGCCGGGCTCATCCGGGTGGATGGAAACGGGACGCCGGTCGCCTACGACGCCTACGCCTTCTCGGCCGGGTTCTCGGCCCATGTCTACCTCCGCGACCCGGGGGATCAGGAACTGACAGAGCGGGTCGGGATGATCTTAAACGGCCTCCGGAAGGCGTTCCCCCAGTATATCGAGCGGGTGTACACCAGGGAAGAGGCGGCGGCGCTCGAACACCTGTCCGGCGCGTTCTCCTTCGTCCTTGAGGGGACAACCGGGACGATCTTACAGACCCCGGTCAACTGCGGCCCCTATGTCCGCAGCAAAAACGACCCGGATTTCAAAGGCTACGGCGCGATGCACGGCCATCACCCCGATAAAGGCCCGAAGCCGCCCTTTATCGCCTTTGGTCCGGACGTGAAGAAAGGCGTGCGGCTGGACGGGGTCTCGATGCTGGACATCTGCCCGACGCTGGCGAAGCTGGCGGGCGTCCAGATGGAAGGGATGGCGGGCAAGCCCCTCCCGTTTTTTCATGACTGACGGGGAAGGGGCTGCTGATGGATTTTTCAAACCTTTACCTGTTTAGCGATATCGACGGCACGCTGGGGGTCGCCGGGCAGGGGATCCCCGCCCGCAACTACGACGCGATCCGGCGGTTTGTCCGGGCGGGGGGCCATTTCGGCCTCTGCACCGGGCGGTGGGTGACCGATATCTTCCACTTTATCAAGGGCCTGCCGGTCAACAGCCTGTCGCTGGTCAACAACGGCGCGGCGGTCTACGACTTTGCCCGGAAACGGTGTTTGCGCAGCATCCCGCTGCCGGACGCGTCCCTCTCCTATGCGCGGGCGGTCGCGGCGCTGGACGATGGGATCCAGGTGATCGGCGTGAACGAGTCCGGGTATTACGACCTGACCCCCGCGCGGCCGGGGCAGGTGCGGGAGATCGTCCGCTCCCGGATGCCGGCCGTGCCGTTTGACCGGTTTAAAGGGCCGTATTTGAAATTCCTCTTCCTGCCGCCGGCCGGCAGGGGGGAGGCGGTCATCGAGGCGGCGTCTAAAATGGGGCATGAAGGGGTCTACTACACCTGGTCGGGGGCTTCCTTTGAGATGATCCCCCGGGGGGTCAGCAAAGGCACCGGCCTTTTATCCCTCTGCGCGTCCGAGGGGATCCCGGTCAGCCGGACGGTCTTTATCGGGGACAACTATAACGATAAGGAAATGTTCCTGTCGGCGGGGCTGCCGGTCTGCGTCGCTGGGACGCCGGACGACCTGGCGAAGCTCTGCGCCTTCCAGGTCGGGCCCTGTATGGAGGGGGCGGTCGCCGACCTGATCGAATGGCTGGAGGCAAACCCCGCCGCCTGCCAGGCCGGTTTTTCCCGGGAAGAGGCGATCGCCGGGAGCTGAAAGGGTTCTTTTGCCGAAAATTTTTGCTTGTTTCGCGCCGGGGAAACGCCCGGCGCTTTTTCCTTGCAAAAATCCCGCCGGCGGGCTATAATGGGGAAAAAGGAGGGGTTTGGATGATCTTTTACTTTTCGGCGACCGGCAACTCCCGCTGGGCGGCCCTTCAGCTCGCGGAAATGCTGGGCGACCGGGCGGTCGACATGATGAAGCGGGATCCCGGCGGTTATGACCTGACCGGCCAGACGGTGGGACTTGTTTTCCCGGTCCACGCCTGGGGGGTCCCGGGGCCGGCGGAGCGGTTTGTGCGTAAACTGCGCGGAAAACCGTCCTTTGCCTATGCCGTCGCCACCTGCGGAGCGGAAGCGGGGAAGGCGCTGGAGATGCTGAGCGGCGTCTTCCCGCTGGACAGCAAATATTCTATCGTGATGCCGGACAATTATATCTTTATGCTGGAGCCGGAGACCGGGGACGCCGCCCGGGAAAAGGTGCGGGCGGCGGGGCCGAAGCTGCGGAAGATCGCGGCGGAAGTGCAGGCGCGGCGGCCGTCGGAAGATGTGGAGCGGGGGAAGCTGGCCGGGCTCAAATCGGGGCCGGTGCATGCGCTGTTTACCCGGTTCGCCTGCAGCACCAGGCCGTTTTACGCCGATATCCGGTGCAACGGCTGCGGGCTTTGCGTGAGCGTCTGCCCGGAAAAGTCCATCCGGCTGGAGAATGGGAAGCCCAGGTGGGGGACGCGCTGCTGCCAGTGCTCCGCCTGTATCAACCGATGCCCGGTGGAAGCGATCCAGTATGGAAAGGGGACCAGGAAGCGGGGCCGCTACCGGCTGGAAGCCCTGCTGAAATAAACGGGTATTTGCATTTTCCTGCCGTATAAGGTATAATGATAAATGGATTATTCACCGGATGGATCTTTGCGGTGGAAAGTACGGACAAAAACAAGCGGCAGAAAGAGGATGCGATATGAAGCAGAGCAGGATGGAATGGGTAAAGCGCTGGTAGCGCTGTCGGTCATCCTCTCGTTTGTCTTTCTCCACGGGCTGTATGGCGTCCGGGAGGGGACGGTGGCCGCCGCCCTCTGTGTCGGGATGGTGTCGAAGCTGATCAGCCCCCGGCTGAAAAAAGCGTCCGGACGGCTGCTGAAAATCTGAAAAAAGCAACGCCCCCGCGTCCCAAAAGGGCGCGGGGGTGTTTTTCTGCCTTTTTATCTTTTCACTTCCCAGCGGTAGCCGTCCGCCTCTTCATCCAGAAGCTCCGTATCTCCCCGGTGCTGGGCGTTGTTGAGCTTCACTTTGCAGGGGGTGACGGTAAACTTCCCGCCAAAGGCGTCGGGATCGGGGGGCGGAAGTTCCCCGCGGCACATCGCCTCGTACCCCGGCCGGAGGTCGAACCCGGCGATCTCGCCGCCCAGCCGGATAAAGTCTTCCGCAGTCGGGTCTGGCAGCTGCAAAAGCGCCAGCTCGATATCCAGAAGCGTTTTTTCCCCGCCGGTCGCCCGGCGGATGGCGGCGTCGAGGTTTGAGAGATAGAGGATCCCCCGGGCGTAAGGCAGGCGCTGGCAGCGGCGGTCGGTCCAGTAGCGTTTGCCCAGTTCCAGGTTGGAAAGGCCGCGCATCGGGTTTTCGTAATAGCTGCCGGCCTTTTCGTTGATGATTTCCGCCGTCCGTTCGAGGGAACAGATGCCCATCTCCATCGGGATCAGGGTCGAATAGTATTCCGCGCTCCCTTCGACATACCAGGTCCCAGCGCCGGGCGGGTTATCCCGCATCGTCGGCCAGTTGTGCACCATTTCATGGGCCAGCAGGGCCTGCAGTTCTTCAATCGTCACCCGGTCTCCTTCGCCGTAGGCGTAGATGTAGGAACGGGTGAGCGCCGTCCCGCCGCCGCCGGGGAAGTGGTTGCGGCGGGTAAAGACGCGGTAATCGCCGCCTTTATCGTGGAAGAGGCGGGACATATGGTGAAACAGCCGGGTGATCTCGCCGGCGCATTCCTCCGCCGGGAAGGGGGTCTCCGCAAACCAGTAAAACCCGGCCTTCCCCTCTTCGATCGCGTTCACCTTCCCCGCCATGTAGGCGGAGAAGAGGATATCGTTTACAGCCGTTTCCCGGCGGCAGTCCCCGGCCCCCAGGCTCCAGACGCCCCGGCTCCCTTCCGGCAGGCCGGAGAGATTCCAGCTGAGGGAAAAATCAGCCGTACTGTCCAGCGCCGGCGGATGGAGCAGGAAGGTCGTGCCGGACCCCAGGATGCCGCCCTTTTCGGCGACCAGGTCAAAATAGGGGCTGGAGCGGTAGCCTTCCGGCTGGACGCGGGGCGTTATCCGGTAACGGATGCAGGTTTCGCCTTCCGTATCCCGGCAGGCGCGGTAGAATTCCCGGTAGATAAAGCTCATCTCCGGCGCGCCGCGATGGGTTTCGACCGGAATGGGGCCCTGCCGGTCCGTGAAGGAGGCCGGTTCCATCGGGCAGAAGGGAATGTTGACGATCGAAAGGATGCGGGCGGCAAGGTCTTCGCCGGTTTTGACCGTGCGGTCGGTCCTGATGGAGACATCGAGGGCGGAGACGGTCCCGGCGGCGGCGTCCCACTGGGGACGGAGGCTGAGCGCATAGCGCATGGAAAATCTCTCCTTACAGATATTTTTTAAACCAGCCGATCATCGCGTCGTAGTGGGCGATCCGCAGGCCGATGGGGCCGCCCATCGGGAAAGAATGGGTCATGCCGGGGAAGAGGATCATCTTGACGGGATTGTCCGGATGGGTCTCTTTGACCGCGGAAAAAAGCTGGTGGGCGTGTTCGACCGGGCAGCGCATATCGCACAGCCCATGAAGGATCAGGAAGGGAATGTCGATCTTTTCGGCATAGCTGACCGGTGATTTTTTCAGCTCGTCCATCATGAAGTCGGAAAAATCGGCGTAGGCCTTCGAACTGCCGGCCATGTCGGAAGAGGCGTACTGGATCAGCTCGTTTGCAATCGAGCGCTGGGTTACGGCCGCCTTGAACCGCTTTGTGTGGCCGCAGATCCAGTTGACCATATACCCGCCGTAGCTGCCGCCGGTGACGCCGAGGCGCTCCCCGTCGATCCAGGGGAATTCCCGGACAGCCAGATCGGTAAACTGCAGAATATCGGTCATCGCGCCGCCGTCGTAGGCCCGCGTCATGCTCTGGTGGGCTTCGCCGTACCCGGAAGAACCCCGGAAGTTCATGACGATCAGCCCCATCCCGGCGCCCAGGATGCACTGGTGCTCATAGGTGAGCGCCGCCCCCATAAACGGGGTCGGGCCGCCGTGGATATAGACGACCGCCGGGTATTTTTTCCCCTCTTCCATCCCCTGGGGCGGGAAGACGAAGCCCTGTACCCGGCTCTCGCCGTCCAGCGTATCCATCCAGAGGACATGGGGCTTTTGCAGCATCCCGTCAAACCAGGGGTTTGAATCGGTGAGTTTGCGGGGCGCGAAGGGGATTTCGCCCTGCATCATCTTTTCGTCTGCCAGGAAAAGTTCGGGGGTATGGGTAAAATCGCCCCTGGAGATCAGGTAGTTCTCCCCATCCCGGAGGATCGCCCGGCAGGCGGCCAGCCCGCTGCTGACCGGGCGGATCTCCGGCTTGCCTGTGAGGGAAGCCCGGTAGAGGTTCGCGGCCCCCTGCCAGCCGGAGATAAAGTAGAGGTACCGCCCGTCGGCGCTGACCGCGGCGGTCGGGCGCTCGCCGGCGGCGGGGTTTTCGCAGTTGTAGAGGAAGCAGGTGGCTTCGTGGCAGGGGGCGTTTTCCGGCCAGAGGGACACCGGCTTTGCGTCCGGGTCTTTGAGGGAGAGTTTATAGATCCGTGTCAGCGGCATCCCGCCGGCCAGGGAAGGGGTGAGCGCCCCGAAGATCACCCACCCGCCGTCCGGGGTGCAGAGCGGCTGGAAAGGGGCGGGGTAGTAGGCGATCCAGCAGTCGGCGGTCAGCTGTTTGATCTCGCCGCCCGCCGCCGGGACTGCAAAGAGGTCCATCCCGATCGACTCTTCCCGGGGGCGGCTGCGGTTGCTGACAAACAGGATCTCTTTCCCGTCGGGCGTGAAAGCCGGCATCACATGGTCCCGGTCCCCGTCCGAGAGGAGAACGGGCGTTTCGTCCGCGAGGGCCATGCTCCAGAGGGTCCAGGCGCGGTTTACCGAAAAGCCGCCGTCTTCATCGCTCTTATAGCCATAGTCGGAGAAGGCGACATACGGGCGCCGTACCTTCTGCAGCGCCGCCGCCTTTTTTTCTTCTGCGCCGGGCGTCCGCGTCCAGAGGGCGGGGTCTGCGTCCAGCTCAACGCGGGAGGTAAAGCAGACCCGCGTCCCGTCCGGGGAAAACCGGGCGCTTTCCGCCCCGAATCGCATATCGGTCAGCTTTCGGGTTTCCCGGGTTTTCAGGTCCAGCAGGAAAAGCTGCGGGACGCCGGATACTTCCCGGGAGAAGAGGACGGTTTTCCCGTCCGGGGAAAAGCTGGGGGCAAACCCTTCGCAGACCGTCTCTTCCGCGCCGGAGGCGGTGTCTAAAAGTACCAGCTCCCGCACCTCTTTGTCCGGTTTTTCAAAATGGGCGCGGGTGTACAGGCAGAGGCCGTCCTTTAAACCGGCGCCTCCGGCCCAGCGGATGCGGTAGTAATCTTCTGTAACGGAATATGCCATTTTTCACGCCTCCTCTTCCGCGCGCAGGTATTTTGTGAACCAGCCGGCCATCTCGCTTAAATGGCCCATCTGGGCATAGGCGTTGCCCTCTCTTGTCAGCCCGTGGTTCTCGCCCGGGAAGGCGGCGAACCGCACCGGGACGTCCGGCCGGCGGTCTTTCATCGCGATGAACATCTGCTCTCCCTGCTCAAAGCTGCAGCGGTAGTCGTTGGTCGCATGGAGGATGAGCAGCGGGGTGGTGATCCGGTCGATCGTCCGGATCGTGCTGGAGCGGCCTTTCATCCGTTCCAGCAGCGACTGATAGACCCCTTTGAACGGGCCTTCAAAGATGCTGCCCATATCGCCGGTGCCGTAGGAGGTCGCGCGGTTGCAGAGGTTGCGCTGGCTGACGGCGGCGGCAAAGCGGGAGGTATGGCCGATGATGTAGTTGGTCATAAACCCGCCGTAGCTGCCGCCGGTGACGCCCAGCCGATCGGGGTCGATATAGCCTTTTGCGGCCGCGGCGTCCAGAAAGGCCATCAGGTCGCTGTAGGCGGTGCCGTCCCAGGCGCCCGCTTCATAGTCCCGGCCATAGCTGACCGAACCGTGCGGGTCGCACCATACGACCGCCATCCCCCGGGCGGAAAGATAGTAAAACTCAAACCACCAGTCGAACGGGTAAAAGCATTCCGGCCCGCCGTGGATGTCGAGGACGGCGGGGTATTTTTCCCCTTCGGTGAAGCCGGCCGGCTTTAAGACCCAGCCGTGGATGCGGGATTTCCCATCGGCGGAGGGGACTTCCATCTCGGTGAGCTCCGGCAGTTCCACTTCGTCCATCCAGCCGTTCAAATGGGAGAGCCGCCGCTCATCCCCGGTTTTCAGGTCGATGAGAAAGAGGTCGGCAATATGGCGGGGGCTGCCTTTGACGGCCAGCAGCCTGCCTGCCGCCGCCGCAAAGCCCTGGATGCAGCAGCTTTCCGGCGTGAGGCGGACGGCTTTCCCGTCCCGCAGCCGGTAGACGCCCATATTTCCGCAGTCCGCCCCCTGGAAGAGCAGCGCGTCTTCGTACTTCTGCATCAGCGCGCCGGGGTATCCGTAGGCGGTATGGCCGGTCGCCATCGCGCCGGGGCCGTAGAAATCCCCGTCGGCCGGAAGCGGCTCCGGCTCACCGCCGGACACGCCTGTCCGGAAGAACGCAGGGGCAAATTCCCCATCCGCCATATTGTATCCGCCGTAGACGAGCGATTCATTGTCCATCCAGACCGGCGGGTCGTCCGCGAGGGCGGCGATGCCGTCGGTCAGCTGGGTATAGTTTCCGTCCAGGGTGTAGACGGTCACTTCCCCCCGTTTTTTCTTCCAGCCGCCGTGGGGGTACCGCCAGCAGGCGATCTGCGCCCCATCGGGAGAGAAGACGGGGAAATGGTGCTGCGGCTCTTCCCAGGTGAGCAGCTCGGTTTTGCCGGTCCGCAGGGACAGGACGCCCAGCTGGCAGACGCTGCCGTCCGGGATACCGTATGTCTCGTCGAACTTATACATGATTTCGGTGATTTCAATCGGCTTCCGGGCGCGGGCGGCCTCCCAGGCTTCCCGTTCGCCGCCTGAAAGCGGGGTGAAGGCGGATGCCTCCCCTTCTTCCAGCCAGCAGGGGATTTCCAGAGCGGCTTTTTCCCCGTCTGCTGAGAGGGAGAACCATTTGACCCCGTGGCGGAGTGCGGAAAGCCTTGTTTCCGTCCCGTTTTCGTATTTCCAGAGCTGGTAGACCCGGGGGCTGCCGTCTTTATCCGAAAGATAATAAAGGGTGTTCCCGTCCGGTGAAAAGCGGGGCAGCATCCGGCGGGCCGCATCGGTGAAAAGCGGGGCGCTTTCCCCGGTGCCCATGTCGATCCCCCAGAGGGCGGGGGTGAATTTCCCGGTCTCCGGTTCGGCTTTCCAGCAGACAAACGCGCCCTTTTCCCCATCCGGCGACAGGGCGGGGCAGGCGGGATATTCTACGGCCAGCAGGTCGGAGAGCCGGAGCCGTCGTTTACCATTTTGCACGATAGGCACCTCCCTTTACCGGATAAAGGCCCGGATATCCGCTTCCAGCTGGGAAGCGGTCTCTTCGCCCAGATAAGGCATATGTCCCGAACGGTATTCCTTGACCGTCACCCGGTCCAGCGGGAGCCTGGACTGGTTTAAGGTGTAACGGACGTTCCCGGCGACGGTCACAAGGTCGTAAAGCCCCGAGCCGAAGAAGAGCCGCATCGAAGGATTGCGGCGCATCGCGTTTTCCAGGCTGGCAACGGCGGTGCGGGAAGAGGCGTACTGCCAGGAAGAGTTGACGGTGAAGTTGATGAGCGAATAGTTCTTTTCGGGAAGGGATAAGAGCTTCCGCAGCTCCCCCATCCCGCCGCAGAAGGCGGGGCAGTAGCGGCCCATCGCCGGGTCGTCGGCGATGGGGTCGGTCATGCCGGGCATCGGGAGACTGCCGGGGACGGCAAGGCCGTCCATGACATACCGTCCGTCGTAGGCGCCCACTTCCTGTCCCGGCAGGACTGCGGCGCGGTAATCCTTCATCGTGTAGCGGAGGCCGTCCTGCAGCAGCTTATCCGCCGGCAGGCAGGTGAGGCGGGAAAGGGTCTCCGCGGCGGCTTTCCGCTCCTCTTCCGGCAGCGCACGCCCGGCGAACAGGGCCGCAAGATAGCGGGGCGCAAAGTCCCAGGCCTCCTCTGCCGCCGCTTCGGGGGAGGGGAAACGGTCCGGGTGGTGGTAGGCGGTGGTGGCGGCGGCGGAGAGGAGGTTGCGGACGCTCTCTTCGCACTGGGGCTGGGTGAGGATGCTGGCGGTGGTCGTAAAAGCGGTCCCGAGGAAGAAGATGCCGGAGAGGGAGAGCGCCGCCAGTTTCCGCCCGCCCGAGAAGGGGCCGCCGAACAGGGCGTCGCAGAGGGCGGGGGCGCGGATGGTGCCGTAGCTTTCGCCGGCAAAGTAGATGGGGTCGTTGACCCGGCCATGCCGGATCAGCCACTCTTCCATAAAGAGCGCGACGGCGGCGGCGTCCCCGTCGACCGAGCAGAGGTCTTTTTCCTTCTCATAATCGGGTTCGTCCGAAAAGCCCGCGCCGGGCGGGTCCATCAGCACCAGGTCGCAGAGATCCAGCAGGCAGTGGGGGTTGTCTTCCAGTTCAAAGGGCGGGACGGCGCTGGGCGCGACCGGGTTTTCCAGTTTGAGCCGCCTGGGGCCGAGCAGCCCCAGATGCAGCCAGGCGACCGAAGAGCCGGGCCCGCCGTTGGTCGCAAAGAGGACCGGGCGGCCGGGGGCGGCGTCTTCCTTCACATAGCAGAAGGCGGTGATCTGTGCGGCGCAGCCAAAGCCCGCCGTCTCAAAGGTGAAGCGGTAGGGGACCGTCCCGGCGGCGGTCTGTGCGGCGCCGGGGACAGGGTCCGCGATGGTGTAGGAAGTGATTTTCATGCGTATGTCCTTTCCGTCAGATGGCATAGTGGGATATTTTCGGGGAGTCGGTCTCCTTATAGGGTATTCTTTTCGATTTTGCCGTCCTTGATCACGAGTTTGACGTGGTCGGCGTGGGTCAGGCAGAAGATGTCGGTGAGCGGGTTGCCGTCGACGATGACGGCGTCCGCCAGCTTGCCGGCTTCAAGGGAGCCGGTTTCCTGCCCCATCCCCATGACTTCGGCGGCGTTGATCGTGCCGGCCTGGATCGACTCCATCGGGGTGAGGCCGCCCCGGACCATCGCCTCGAATTCTTTGCCGTTTTCGAGGTAGGGGGTGTTTGGGGAGTTGGAGAAGTCGGTGCCGAGGGCGATCTTGACGCCCGCCCTGCGGGCCATCGCGATCGTCTTTTTGTTTGCTTCGGCGCAGCTGAGCGCCTTTTCGTGCATCCAGTCGGGCAGGCCCGGGATATTTGCGACCCCGAGGGAAACACTGAGGGTACTGACCAGCGGCACCTTTTTCTCGGCCATCAGGTCGATTTCCCGCTGGGTAAGCATGACTCCGTGCTCAATGCACCGGACGCCGGCCAGCAGCGCCTGATAGGCCCCTTCGTTGCCGGTGCAGTGGGCGGTGACGTAGGTGTGGTGGCGCGCCGCCTCTCCGACGATCGCCCGCAGCTCTTCCGGCGAGAACTGGACGTCGTCCACCCGGTCGGTCGGGGAAGAGACGCCACCGGTCGCGCAGATCTTGATGAACCTGGCGCCCATCCGGAACTGTTCCCGCACCGCGCGGACACAGTCGTCCGGGCCGTCGCAGAGCATCGAGAGGTGGTCGTGGGTATTGATATATTCTTTGGTCTCCTGGGGGCCGAAGTCCACATGGCCGGAGGTGATGCCGAGCACCTTCCCGCCCGGGACGATCCGCGGCCCGCGGATCGCGCCCCGCTCTACCCCGCGGGAGAGGTAGAAGCCCGCTTCGCTCATGTCCCGGATGCCGGTAAAGCCGGCGTCCAGCAGAAGCCCCAGCTGGTAGACGCCGCCGATCAGCTGGTCGCCGAACAGCTTGCCGTTTGCGAACGACCCGGCGTCCTCTTCCCCGGTCAGATGGGCGTGGACGTCGATAAACCCGGGCAGGATGGTCCCGTCCGGGAAGCTGTAAGCCGGGAGGTCTTTCTCCGGGCAATCCGCATACGGCCCGGCGTAGGCGATCCGGTCCCCTTCGATCAGCAGGGCGCCGTCTTCTACCGGCGCGTCGGAAACGGCGTCGATCAGCCTGCCACGCAATAAGAGTTTATTCATCCTGCATCCTTCTTTCCTGTTTTACTGTTTTGCGGCCATTCCGGGCCGCCCGCTTTTTTATCAGTATACCAAAGGGGGCAGGCAAAGTCAACGGTTTGTTGAAATTAAACATGGCCGTTTTTTTGTCCAGAACCGGCGATTTCCGCAAATTAAGGGAAAATTTACCCAACATTTCCGACAAAGTTTCGGCGTTTTCCCGAAAATACGCAAAACGCCTTGACAGTTTGTTGCAAAGCGGGTATCATAAGAACATCCCGGCCTGATTTACCGGTGTAAATCGCTGATAATTCCGGCGGACAACGGGTTTTATCCTGCAAAAATCCATGAGGAGGATTTGATATGACCAGTAAAAAAAGATGGCTGACCTGTGCGGTGGCGGCGATGATGACGCTTTCGTTTGCCGCCTGCGGCACCTATACCGACAGCACCACGGTTTCGGATGAACCGGAGAGTTCCGCGTCCGAAACCGCCGGCTCGGAAGAGACCCCGGACGCCTCTTCGGCGGAAGGGGAGGAAGAGACCGCTTCCGGCGGCGATTCCTTTACGATTGTCGCGACCCAGCCCAACACCCTCAACATGATCCAGTCCCAGTCCAACCTGGACAACTACTGCTTCTACCTGACGCAGGAGATGCTGTTCCGGCCGTATGACGGCGTCTATTCTCCGGAAGTGGTCGACACCTGGGAAGTGGACGAGACCGGCACCGTTTACACCTATCATTTAAAAGAGACCAACTGGTCGGACGGCACCCCGATCACCGCCGATGATTTCGCCTACTATTTCCTGGCCCAGCTGGACCCGGCCATGGGTTCGGCCAACGCGACGACCCTGATTACCACCTACGGCTTTGTCAACGCCGAGGCGTACTATAACGGCGAATGTGATGTTTCGGAAGTGGGCATCAAAGCGCTGGACGACTACACCCTCCAGCTGACCCTCGAAGAGCCGAAGGCCGACTTTGACGGCACCAACATCACCTGCTATCCGCTGGACGCCGATTTTGTCGCCGAACAGGGCGAGGCGCTGGGCGGCACGCCGGAAAACTATATGTGCTCCGGGCCGTATGTGCTGGCCGACTGGACCTACGGCTCCTCCCTCACCTATGAGAAGAACGACCAGTGGCTGCTGGCCGACGAACAGTTCCTGGTCGAGACGGTGACGATGCTGGAGGCGACCGACGCCAATACCTCGGTCTCGATGTTTGAGAGCGGGGAAGTGGACGCGGTGCTGTCGGTGGACGACGACTACCTTTCGATCCTTCCGGAGGAAAACCTCCAGTACTTTGTCTTTAACGCGCTCAAGGCGGTGCAGCTGAACACGCTGGGCCAGGGGGACGCGGAGAAGATCGCCCTTCTTTCCAATGAAAACTTCCGCTTCGCCCTTTCCTATGCGCTCAACCGCGAGGCGATCGTGGCGGCGGTCACCCCGACCGATACCCCGGTCAACCGCTACCTCTTCGCGCCGATGACCGGCAACAGCCCCGAGACCCTCTTTGAGGACGACTACGCGGTCGAGTCGGTGCCGCTCGCAGGCGACGCCGAGCAGGCGAAAGCCTACCTGCAGGCGGCGCTGGACGAACTGGGCTACGCTTCGGTCGACGAGCTTCCGGCGCTCTCCTACCTCACTTTCGAGAATGAGGCTTACCGGCTGATGGCCGAGACGCTGGTCGACCAGTGGAACCAGGTGCTGGGGCTTGGCAACATCACGATCGACTTGAAGCCCATCCCCGACGCGATCCAGTCGATGATGAGCTATCAGTACGACATCTACTACACCTCGCTCGGCACCGGCGCGGTCCCCTCCGGTTTCTTTAATATGTGGATCACCGGCGGCAGCGCCAACGACGTTGCGGCCAACGGCTCCAACATCTTCTCGAACGAGGAATTTGACGCGCTGGTGGACGAGGCCCAGCGGACGATGGACCGGGAGGACCGGATGGCCCTCTATGCCCAGGCGGAGCAGATCATGATCGACGAATCGCCGCTCATCCCGATCTCCACCTCCGGCAACTATGCGGCGGTCGCCAGCTATGTCGACGGGTTCATGTACAACTCCAACGACAACGCGATCGAGCTGAACTACCTCACCGTCAACAAGTAATTTCCCCGCCGGGCGGCGCTGTATCATGCGGCGCCGCCCTTTTCCGCGATTCCCCTTTTCCCCCTTTTGGCAAAGGAGTGGTTCCTTCTGAGAAAATACATTTTACAGCGGCTTGTGATCTCGGTCGTCACCCTCTGGCTGATCGTTACCGTGTGCTTCTTCCTGCTGCGGCTGCTGCCGGGCAACCCGTTTGCGTCGACGACGCTGATGACCCAGGAAACGCTCGACCGGATGATGGCTTACTATGGCCTTGACCAGCCGCTCTGGAAACAGTACCTCACCTATATGGGCAACCTGTTAAAGGGCGACTTCGGCTATTCGCTCAAATATGCCGGGCGGAGCGTCAACTATGTCATCGCCTCCACCTTCCCGGTTTCGGCCCAGCTGGGGCTGCAGGCGCTTGCCTTCGGCATCCCGACGGGGCTGCTGCTCGGCATCCTTGCGGCCAAGCTCCGCGGGCGGGCGGCCGACGCCGGCATCAACGTCTTTGTCATCATCTGCACCGCTGTCCCGACCTTCATTATCGCGGCGCTTTTGCAGTATTTCCTGGCGCTGAAGTTGGAGCTCTTCCCGGTCGCCCAGTGGAAGAGCTTTGCCTACACCATCCTGCCGACCATCTGCCTCTCGCTGGGGACGGTATCCGGCTACGCCCGGAGTATGCGCACCCTGATGCTGGAAGTCGACCGGCAGGACTTTTTAAAGACCGCCAAGGCCAAGGGCCTGGGCCCCGCCCGGATCGTCGTCTTCCACCAGATCCGCAACGCGATCATCCCGATGATCACCAACCTGGGCACCGAGATCGCGGGGATGCTGATGGGTTCCTATGTCATCGAGAAGATCTTCTCGATCCCCGGGATGGGGGCTTATTTTGTCGACTCGATCAATGGCCTGGATTATACGATGGTCATGGGGCTGGTCATCTTCCAGGCGGTCATCGTCATCGGCGCGAACTTTGTCGTCGACCTGCTCTACGGCGTCATTGACCCGCGGATCCGCGTCCGCTGAAAAGGAGGGAAACCGGATGGAAAAAGAAAAACAACTTGCAGCTGTCACGGTTGACCCTGCCCTTTGCAGGCCGGTTGACCGCAGCAGGCTGGATACCGACCAGATCGTCCGCCCGAGCGTCAGCTACTGGGCCGGGGTCTGGCGGCGCCTGAAACAGGATAAGCTGGCGATCTTCTGTGCGTCGCTGCTGGCGGTCCTGATCCTGCTTGCCATTTTTGCGCCGCTCTTTTCCCCTTACCGCTACGACCAGACCGACCTGCTCTCCGGCAACCTGCCGCCCAGCATGGAGCACTGGTTCGGCACCGATTCGGCCGGGCGGGATATGTGGACCCGGGTCTGGGTGGGCGCGCGGGTATCGCTGGCGGTCGGGTTTATCGGCGCGATCCTGCCGTTTGTGATCGGGATGTTCGTCGGTTCGGTCGCCGGATGGTTTGGCGGCTGGATCGATATGCTGATCATGCGGGTCATCGACATCGGGCTGTGCATCCCGTCGATGATCTACGTCATCCTCATCCTCGTCTACTTCGGCGGCGGGCCCCAGGCGATTATCATCGCCCTGGCGGTCATGAACTGGATGGGCCCGGCCAGAGGCTACCGCGGGCGGATTTTGCAGTTTAAAAACCGCGAGTTCACCCTCGCCGCCGAGACACTGGGTGCCACGCCGATGCGGATTATCTACCGGCATATCCTCCCGAACATCCTCGGCAACATCGTCGTTTCGCTGACCAGCTTTGTCCCCGCCGCCATCTTTATGGAGGCGAGCCTCGCCTTTATCGGCCTGGGCATTGCGCCGCCGATGACCTCGCTCGGGCAGCTGGCCTCCGACGGCGCCGGGATGTACCGGACCCATTTTTACCAGTTCATCATCCCGTCGCTGGTCATTTCCCTGATTATCTTCGCCTTCTTTATGCTGGGCAACTGCCTGCGGGACGCCCTCGACCCCCAGCTGCGGGACGAGATGAGCACCTCCGCCCTCCGGAAGCGCCGCCGGGCGGAACAGCTGGCGAAATCCAGAAAGGGGGCGGCGAAATGAGCGGACACCTGCTGGAAGTGACAGACCTCGCCGTCTCCTTCGACACCTACGCCGGGGAGGTCAAGGCCGTCAGAGGCGTCAGCTTCTACCTTGATGGGGGCGAGACGCTGGCGATCGTCGGGGAGTCCGGCTGCGGCAAGTCGGTCACCGTCCAGACGGTCATGCGGTTAAACCCCGAGCCCCCCGCCCGGATTGCCGGCGGCAGCATCCTCTACAAAGGGGAGGAGCTGACCGGCAAGACCGATAAGGAGATGCGGGCCTACCGGGGGAAGGAATTCGCGATGATCTTCCAGGACGCGATGACCTCGTTAAACCCCGTCGTCCGGGTCGGCAAGCAGATGGTGGAAGCCATCCGCATCCATGAAA
>CALXKG010000030.1 GCA_944388825.1 uncultured Clostridia bacterium
CCGGGCGGTTCAGGCTGTCCACCTGCACCCCCTGCCCCCAGCCGTAAGACCGGTTGGGCAGCGAGGAGACCGGCTTGCTGCCGGAGACGGCGCCGGAATCATCCAGTGTGTAGACCGTATCCCCAACGGTTACCAGCCCCGTCTTCATCGCGCCGGAAGCGGTCAGGCAGTACCGTTTGCCGGAAAGCTCCAGCCAGCCGGTCTGCATGACGCCGTTTCCGTCAAAGTAGTACCAGCTGCCGCCGCTTAACTTCCAGCCGGTCTGGACGGCCCCGCCGGCAAAGAGGTACCAGTCCCCGTCCAGCTGCTGCCAGCCGTCCAGCATCACGCCCGTTTCGTCCAGGTAATAGCGCTTGCCGTCCACCGTCTGCCAGCCGGTCAGGGGCGTCCCCGCTTCCGATATCAGGTACCAGTCCCCGTCCCGCTGCCGCCAGCCGGGGGCCGGCCCCGCATCCCCGTCTTCCCCGGCCTGTTCCGTCCGGGGCGGGGCGGAAGCATCCGTTTTCCCGTCCGTCCGCGTCACCGTCTCCCCCGCCGTCCGGGCGGCCAGCGCGCAGCCGGGCGCCGCTCCAAAGGCCAGCAGCCCGCAGAACAGCAGGCAAAGCATTTTTCTCTTCATCGACAAAACCTCCCCTGCAAATGGAATTCTTTTCCCCTATTTTACCATATCCCCGTCAAAACTACAACGGCGGGAACGCATTTTTTACCCCTGCCCCTTGCTTTCCCGCGGGAAAAACGCTATGATAGGAACCGGAAAGGGGCGAAAACCATGCGCAAACACTTTACCTTCACCGGCCGGGTACAGGGGGTCGGGTTCCGCTGGCGGGCGTCCACCATCGGCGAGATGCTGGGGCTGACCGGCTGGGTGCAAAACCGCCCGGACGGCGCGGTCGAGATGGAGGCCGAAGGGCCGGAGGAGGCGATCGACCGGCTGTTGCAGATGCTCCAGAACGACCGGTACATCGACATCACCGGCATCCGGGCGAAGACCCTGCCGGAAGAGGGCGGCTACCGGTTCGAGATCCGGGACGACCTGTACTGAACCGGGCGGACTTGGGAAAATATTTTCATCTTTTCCCGTTTCCCCCTTGCAAATTTAGGGAAAATGCTGTAAAATAAAGTCGTATACAAAACCTGCACCAGAAGTGCGGAAACCGGCCCAAACGGTTTTCACGGCGACAGAAAGGATGGGTCCCTATGGCACTGGGAGAAAACACCCCGAAACTGGGCTTCGGCCTGATGCGGCTGCCGATGATCGGCGAAGAAGTCGATATTGAACAGACCAAAAAGATGGTCGACCTCTTTTTAGCAAACGGTTTTACCTATTTTGACACCGCCTACGGGTATCTGGGCGGCAAATCGGAAGAGGCGGTCAAGACGGCGATCGTCGACCGCTACCCCCGCGACAGCTTTACGCTGGCGACCAAGCTCCCCGCCTGGGCCGGGGCCAAGACGGCCGAAGAGGCGAAGGAGATGTTCTTCACCTCCCTCAGGCGCACCGGGGCCGGGTATTTCGACTTTTACCTGCTGCACAACCTGGGCGGCGAACGGACGAAGGTCTTCGACGACTTCGGCATCTGGGATTTTGTCCATGAGCAGAAGGAAAAGGGCCTGATCCGGCACCTCGGCTTTTCGATGCACGACTCGGCCGAAGCGCTGGACAAGGTGCTGACCGCGCATCCGGAGGTGGAGTTTGTCCAGCTCCAGATCAACTACGCCGACTGGGATTCCCCGTCGGTCCAGTCCCGCCTCTGCTATGAGACCGCCCGGCGTCATGGCAAGCCGGTCGTCATCATGGAGCCGGTCAAGGGCGGCAGCCTCGCCAACATCCCCGAATCGGCCGCACACTTCTTCAAGGAGGCGGAGCCGGATATGTCGGTCGCGTCCTGGGCGCTGCGGTACGCCGCCTCGCTGGACGGGCTGATCACCGTCCTGTCGGGTATGTCCACCGTCGCGCAGATGGAGGACAACCTGAAGGTGATGAAGGGCTTTACCGGGCTGAACGGATCGGAGCTTCAGACGATCGAAAAGGTCAAGGAAGCCCTCGCCGCCATCCCGACCATCCCCTGCACCAGGTGCGAATACTGCATGAAGGGATGTCCGCAGGGGGTCAAGATCCCGCAGATCTTCGCGGCGGTCAATTCCTACAAGACCTACAACCACTTGGACGGCGCAAAGAGCAGCTACGGCTTCGCGACGAACAAGGGCGGCAAGGCGAGCGAATGCATCGCCTGCGGCCAGTGCGAATCGGTCTGCCCGCAGCATATCGGGATCATCGAGGAACTGCGCAAAGCGGCCGAGCTGTTCGAGTGACCCTTCGGCTTTCCGGCAAAGAGGGTCGGAAAAATAAGCGAAAGCCGTTTTCCCCGCAAGCTGTATGACGCAGAAAATAATCCCCCTGCCGGGCGGTTTCCCGTACCCGGCAGGGGGATCTTGCGTTATCGGGGCTTCCGGCAGTCCGGGCGGCCCGGGCAGCCGGAACATCCGGCGCAGCCGCAGCCGCAGCCGCCGTTTTTCCGCTGCCTGCGGATCGAGCGGAGGGCGAGGAAAACAAGCGCCGCGACGATGGCTAAGATGATCAGTTCCAGCATGGTTTTCTCCCCCTCAGAGCAGGAGCGAGCCGATCTGGTAGACCAGCGTCCCCACCAGCCAGGCGACCGCGCACTGCATAAAGACGACGCCCAGCGTTTTGAGCCTTGACCCCAGCTCGTTTCTGATGGTCGCGACGGCGGCGACGCAGGGGGTGTAGAGCAGCGTAAAGGCGAGGAAGGCGCAGGCGGTGAGGGGGGTGAACATCTGCGAGAGGGCGGGGGCCAGGTCGCCGGTGCCGGTGCCGAGCAGGACGCCCAGCGTCGAGACGACCGCCTCCTTGGCGGTGAAGCCGCTGATGAGGGCGGTGGCGATCCGCCAGTCCCCGACGCCGAGGGGCGCGAGGATGGGGGCGATCAGCCGCCCGAGGGCGGCCAGCAGGCTTTCGGCGTTGTCGGTGACGACGTTTAAATGGGCGTCAAAGGTCTGCAAAAACCAGATGACGATCGTCGCGACAAAGATGATCGTAAAGGCCCGCTGCAAAAAGTCCTTCGCCTTGTCCCAGAGCAGCAGCCCGACCGACTTGGGGGACGGGAAGCGGTAGTTGGGCAGTTCCATGACAAACGGCACCGGCTTGCCGCTGAAGGCGGTCTTTTTCATAACGAGGGCGGCGATCACGCCGACCAGGATCCCCGAGAGGTAGAGGACGATCATCGTCACCGCCGCGTACCCCGGGAAAAAGGCGGCCGAGAAGACCGCGTAGATCGGGATCTTGGCCGAGCAGCTCATAAACGGGGTCAGCAGGATCGTCATCTTGCGGTCCCGCTCGGAAGAGAGGGTGCGGGTCGCCATGACCGCCGGGACGGTGCACCCGAACCCGATCAGCATCGGGACGATGCTCCGCCCCGAAAGCCCGATCTTGCGCAGCAGCTTGTCCATCACAAACGCGATCCGGGCCATATACCCGGTGTCCTCCAGGATCGAGAGGAAAAAGAAGAGGGTGACGATGATCGGCAGGAAGGAAAGGACGCTGCCGACCCCGGCGAAGATGCCGTCGATCACCAGCGAATGGACGACCGGGTTCAGGCCGTAGGCGGTGAGCGCCCCGTCCACCGCCGCCGTCAGCGCGTCGATGCCCATCGCCAGAAGGTCGCTTAAAAAGCTGCCGATCACGTTAAAGGTCAGCCAGAAGATGAGCAGCATGATCCCGATAAAGACCGGGATGGCGGTGAACCGGCCGGTCAGGACCCGGTCCATCCGGACGCTGCGGGCGTGCTCGGGGGACTCCTCCGCCTTTTTGACGGTGTCGGCGACCGCCGACTCGATGAAGGCGTAGCGCATATCGGCCAGCGCCGCGTTGCGGTCGAGGCCGGTCTCCTGCTCCATCTCGATGATCGAGTGCTCCAGAAGTTCCTTTTCGTTGCCGTCCAGCTCGAGAAGCGCGGTGATCTGCTCGTCCCCCTCGATCAGCTTGGTCGCCGCGAACCGGGCGGAGATGCCGACCCGGCGGGCGTGGTCCTCGATGACGTGGGAGACCGAGTGGATACAGCGGTGGACCGGGCCGTCGGGGCAGAAGTCCAGCACCTTCGGGGCGGTCTTGTTCTTCGCCGTCTCGACCGCCAGCCGCACCAGCTCCGAGACCCCCTCGTTCTTGGCGGCGGAGATGGGGACGACCGGGATGCCCAGCTTTTCGGACAGGGCGTGGACGTCGACCGACCCGCCCCCCTTGCGCACCTCGTCCATCATGTTGAGGGCGAGCACCGTCGGGATCCGCAGCTCCAGCAGCTGGAGGGTCAGGTAGAGGTTCCGCTCGATGTTGGTGGCGTCGACGATGTTGATGATCCCGTCGGGGTGGTTGTTGAGGATAAAGTCGCGGGTGACGATCTCCTCGCTGGTATAGGGCCGGATCGAGTAGATGCCCGGCAGGTCGACCACCTGGCAGCCTTTGGCGTCCCGGATGTCGCCGACCTTCTGGTCGACGGTGACGCCGGGGAAGTTCCCGACGTGCTGGTTGGCGCCGGTCATGCTGTTGAACAGGGTGGTCTTGCCGCAGTTCTGGTTGCCGGCAAGGGCAAATATCATGGCGTTTCCTTCCTTTCCCGGGGTTTGCCCCGGCAAACTTTCTTAGTCGGGGCTAACCTCGATGCGCGCGGCGTCCTCTTTGCGGATGGTCAGCTCGTACCCCCGGATGCGAATCTCGATCGGGTCGCCCATCGGCGCGATCTTCATCACCTTGACGGCGGTGCGGGGTATCAGCCCCATGTCCAGAAGCCGCAGCCGCAGCGCCCCTTCCCCGCCGACCGCGGTGATCCGGCCGGATGCCCCGACCTTCATCTCTGCCAGTGTCATTGTGTGTTTCCTCCTGTCACGACGCTTTCGGACAAAATGCCTCTTTTTGTTCCAACTATATCCTACCACAGAGGGTGGGTTCAGTCAAGGGGGCGGGGCGCAAGTTTCCTTTTAATCGGAAAGGCGGCATACCGGCTGTTCCGTTCGGTGTTAAAGAGGCAATAAATCAGGGGAGAGCACAAGACTCTCCCCTTTTTGTGTTGAAGGATGCGGTTTATTCGATGGGCTTGCCGGCGGCGTAGTTTTCCACCCAGGTGCCTTGTTCCGGGTCGTTAAACGTTACCGTGTATAATGCCAGTAATGTGTTATCCCGTACTCTATATGTGGTTTTTACCGTGTAAGAAGCCGCAGTGTTATTAAGCGACAAATAGTTATTTATTATATTTTGAAAATACTCTTCATCTGCTATTGATAGTTCTTCAATTCCGCTATAATAGTAAACGATTCCTTCCAACATACCTTGTGAATTGAACTGTGCCGATACCCAATCCGTATACGGAGAAGATTGATCTCTGTAAAAATAGATCATTGTCAATTCGGATTCAGGCATATAGGTTATATCGTTATATATACTGATATCAATATTAAGAGAAGTGGAGGCTTGTTTAACAACTTCAACTATATCTTCTTGTGCAAATGAGTCCGCAACCCATCTGGGGCTGTCAGCATCAAAATTAGAAGTATAGCTGCGAATACGGCCATCTTCGTCAACACGAATTTGGTATTCTTCAGCATCTTTATAATAATAGGAGACTTCTTCTGCTGCCTCTGCTCCTCCAATATCTTCGCTAAAGCCTTTAGCAGGCGTGTTTGCTGTATACTGATATACCCATGTAGAAGTATTTCCCTGTTCATTTGTTTCAATTATATAAGTTTCCGGAGGCTCATAATAGGTTTCACCGATGTTGAGTTTTGATATTATCGTTTCTACAGATTCCCGTTCTACCGTATAGGCATGAACTATTATTGAACATAAACCCACTATAAGCGCCATCACAAAAACCATAGGGAATTTCTTAATTTTCATATTTTATCCCTCCAAGCTAATTATGACAGACATATCCCCAAATTCATCACGGTTGTAGACGTTGGCAGGGCTATCTTCAGGCGGAATGCCGTAGCGGGATTTCAACAGATAAAACTGCGTTTGTTTGTATAGACAACGATTTGAGCATAATCCTGTACAAATCGACTATACGTCGGTGATCTGTCTGCCTCAACCGCACCGCCGTTTTGCGCTCCTATCTCTACAGACAGGATCTCGCGGGAAATATTGCATTTGAAAAGTTAATTTTTTGTGAATACGGACAAATCTGCCAACATGACAAAAGCCCGTAACCTTCGATGGTTACGGGCTTTCAGGATGGTGCCGCCAACCGGGATCGAACCGGTACAGTGTTGCCACCGAGGGATTTTAAGTCCCTTGCGTCTGCCAGTTCCGCCATGGCGGCTTGAAACATCCTTTATATTATACCAGCAGGCCCCCGTTTTGTCAACCCCCCTGCCGGAAAAACAGGGGGGCGTGTTCGGGGATTAAGCCGTTTTCCCTTTACGCCAGCACAATCCGCGCCGCCATCACGGTGATATCGTCCCCCGGGCCGCGCTCGTTGCGTTTGGCCAGCTGGGCCAGCCGCTCGGCGACCTTCTGGGGCGGCTCGCCCGACGCCAGCGCCAGCTCCTCTTTCATCCAGTCGGGGGCGACGGTCATCGCCCCGTCGCTCATCATGACGATCAGGTCCCCTTCCCGCAGCCGGACCGAACGCCGGTCGTAGTGGATGCCCTGCAGGATCCCGGCCGGGAGGGAGGAGCCGGTGATCTCGGCGACCTTCCCCTCCCGGCAGAGGAAGGAGGGCGCCGCCCCGGCCTTTAAAAACTCCATCCGCCCGGTGTACAGGTCGATGCAGCCGATGTCCAGGGTGGCCAGCGTCTCCTCCCCGGTGCGGATGAGGAGGGAGGAATTGATCAGCTTGAGCGCCGCGTCAAACCCGAACCCCGCCTTGATCAGCCGCAGCACAAAGCTGACCGTCATGATCGCGTCGACCGCCGCCCGGCCGCCGGTGCCCATCCCGTCGCTTAAGATCATATGGTAAAACCCTTTCCCGTCCGAGAAGGTGTCGCAGCAGTCGCCCGAGATCTTCCCCGCCCGGGCGGTCAGCTGGCAGCAGCCGTAGTCCACCTTCAGCCGCGCCTGTTCGAAAAAGGCCGTCCGGGTGACGTCCTCGGCCGAGACGGTGCAGGGCCCGTCCAGCGGCCGCTCGGTCAGGGCGGAAAGCTCCTCCCGCAGGCAGGCGGCCTCCGGCTTGAGCGGGCTTTCCGAATAGATCTCCACCCGCATCCGGTCGTACCGGTCGAGGATGCAGTAGACCTCTTCCGGGTCCTCCCCCATCTCCCGCAGCATCCCGGCGACCCGCTCGGAGAGGGCGGAGTCGATGGACGCGATCTCCCGGAGCTCCCCGGAAAACTCCGCCAGCATATCCGAGATCCCCTCAAACTGCTCGGCCGCCACCTGTTTGGCCTGGGCGACCTTCCTCCTCGCCGCCTCCCGGGAGATAAACTGGGTATACAGGCCGTTGACGGCGGCGGTCAGGTCGGCGGTCTTCGGGCAGCGGTCGGTGAAATAGGCGGGCAGGTCTTCCGCCGTCACCGCCCCCTTCGCCTTCAAAACCGGGGTCAGCTTGGCAAACGCCTCCCGGGTCTGGTTGCAGGCGGTGTCCCAGCAGAAGAGCTTCAGCCCGCACTTCCGGCAGACCTTTTCCGACGCGCCGGTATACACCCCGTCGATCGAGCAGACCCCCGTCTCAAACAGCTTTTTGGAGACCGCCTCCACCGTCTTTTCCAGGTCGATCAGCGTCCCCGCCGAAAACCGCAGCCGGGCCGCCGTCCGCCCCGTCCCGGCGGAGGAGACCGGGCGGCCCCGCCGGTGGGCCGGGAACCTGCGCCGTACCCGCTCCGGCAGCGCCAGGAAAACGGCCGTCCCCAGAAGCAGGTCGAAATACCCCCGCACCAGCTCCGCCTGCCCGAGGCCGCCGCCCACAAGCACCGCCGCCAGCCCCAGCGCGATGAAGACAAACCCCTGCCGCACCCGCCCGAGGGATGCCAGGCACCCCGCCCAGTAGCCGCAGGCAGTGTAGACCGCCCCCACCAGCATATTCGCCGGGTCGGCCGCCGTCAGAGCCGCGGTGCAGCAGATGCCCGTCTCTGCGGCGCTCTGGGCGCTGCGCCGTTCGCCGCAGAGCAGGAGGATGGCGCAGGTGATCACCCGCCCCGGCACAAACAGCGCGGCCCGCACCCCCGAAAGCCCCATCAGCACCGAAAGCCCGGTGAGGATCAGGCCGGCCCGCTGGACAGCCGTCGCCTCGCCCGGCCGCCGCCCCGACAGGATAAAACGGGAGGCGTGGAAGGCAAACCAGGTGATCCCCCCGGTCAGCGCCGCCTCCGCCATCCCGAACAGCCACTCCCCCGCCCCCAGGGAGGAGAGGGTGCAGCGGATGCCGGTCACCGCCCCGCAGAGAAGGCCCGCCATCGCCGCGAGGAAGGCGGGGCTGCTCCGCAGCCGCGGGACGCTGTCGGAGAGCAGCTTCACCCCCAGGATCAGGGCCAGCACCGCCACCCGGCTTAAGTTGTCCGCAAAGTCCCCCAGCACCGTGTACCCGACCACCGACCCGCCGAGGGCCGCCAGCGCGGCGCTCCCCGGCAGCGCCATCGAAAGCGCCATCCCGAAGGGCCGCAGCCCGCCCGGCAGCGCCAGCCCCGCCGCCAGTATCCCCGCCGGGAAGGCGGCGAGCACCGCCCGCATCTCCCGGCCCTCCCGTGTCCGGCACCAGATCGACTTCCAGCCTTTCAGCAGCCGGTTTCCAATTTCTGCCCGCAGCATCTCGCATCATCCTTTGCACGTCTTTTTCCTCATCTTACCACGGGGCGGGCGAAAAAGCGGTCGCATGGGCAGTGTTGGAACATGGGAGTTTCCGCCCCTTTGGCGGCGGCGGGCGGACTATTCCCCTCTTCCTGGCAGACCGGCGCGGGATAAAAGGAAAACCGCCGGTGCTGGCCGGCGGTCTGGTTGTGGAAAAGATTAAAGAGAAACCATGCAGCTTTTCGGGGTTTGCGCCTTCTGAAAAGTTGTATTGTTAAACGAATAACTTAATGGAAACGCACCACCTAAAAGGCTCCCTCCCCGAGGCGCGTTTTGTGATTTTCTCCGCAGGAGAAAATGCCAGCCATGCCGTACGGCTGGCAAACAAAACCGATGAGCGAAGCGGGGAGCTTGGCCGCGCAGCGGACTGAAGGAGTGGCGTTGCGAAAGAATTGAGCAACGCACAAGCATCTTAAGCGTTTTAAGCGTTTCCAGCTTCGCTGGGAAACGCCACTCCTTCCGGCGCATCCGCGGAGCTGCGGGAGACCGCCGATTTCCTGGCGATCCAGGACATCCGGTTCGACTCCCACACCACCCTGCAGGACTTCGAGGCGGAAGAGCTGCTGGACTGCCGCCTGCCGCCGCTTGTCCTGCTGACCCTGGCCGAGAATTCGGTGCGGCACAACAAGTTCAAGGTGGACGCGCTCCGGCTGACGGTGCAGGCGGCCCACCTCCCCGGCGGGCTGCACGGGCTGCTGCGGCTGGACTACGCGGACAACGGCGTCGGGCTGACGCCGCAGGAGACGCGGGCGCTTGCGGACAACCTGCGCGCGGTGCGGGAGAGCGCGCTGGCCGGGGGCGAGAACTTCCCGTCCGACGGGCGGCATATCGGGCTGCAGAACGTCTACCGGCGGCTGATCCTGCTCTATGGCGAACGGGCGTCCATCGACGTCATGCCGGCGGACCGGGAGGGGTTCCGGCTGCGGATCATCCTGCCCATCGACCGCAGGTTAAAATGAAAGACAGCCTTCCCCATCCGGCAAGCGCCGGAAAGGAAGGCTGTCTTTCTGTTGATGCGTGATCTCCGCGCCGGCGTCCGGGCGGCCCGGTTTTTCAGATGAGCGCCAGCGCGATCGTCCGGGCGATCTTCTCGGCGTTTTCGGCAAGCGTCCCCTCGTCGCAGTTGACGATAAAGTCGGCGTACTTCTCATAGAGCGGCGTCCGCTCGGCGTAGAGCGCCTCGACCGACTTGTCCTTCGCCCCGGCGACGCCGCGGGTCGCAAGGTCGCCCAGCCGCTCTTTGACGTGCTGGCAGGAAAGCTGGATATAGACGACGACCCCCAGCTCCTTGAGGTGGGCCATCCCGTCGGGGTAATAGACGGCGCTGCCGCCGGGGGCGACGACCGAATCCCGGCAGTCGATCCCCATCAGCACCTCGTCCTCGATCTCGTAAAACCGCTGGAGCCCTTCAAAGTCGATGATCTCCTGCAGGCGTTTGCCGGTCTTCTGCTGGATCAGCAGGTCGCCGTCCACAAAGCCGTACCGCAAAGTCTTCGCCAGCACGACGCCGATCGTGCTTTTGCCGCAGCCCGGCATCCCAATCAAAATGACGTTCATACGCTTTCCTTTCACTTCCGCCGGGGGTACCCCCGTTTTCTTTCTCTATATGCGCAGCTTCGCCCGTTTTATGGCGGCGGTCAGGGCGGGCAGCAGAAGCAGCAGCACCACCGTCTCGGCCGGCACCTTGCCGATGTTCGCCAGCATCCGGGGCCAGAAGACGGCTTCAAACCCTTCCCCGTACAGCATCGAATACCACAAAGTGCCCAGCAGGCCGTTTACGCAGACGTTGATGACCAGCTTGCAGGCCGCCGCCCGCAGCGCGCTCACCCGCATCTTGTAGAAAAAGACGCCGTAGAGCATCCCGCCCAGGATGGCGTTGACCGTGTACCCGAAGAAGAAGGCCCCGGTCGGCCGGACGAGGTATTTGACGATATCCCCCG
The DNA here is from genome assembly GCA_944388825.1 of uncultured Clostridia bacterium. GTDB lineage: Bacteria > Bacillota > Clostridia > Oscillospirales > Ruminococcaceae > Faecivivens. Next base: position 10,732 of record CALXKG010000030.1, read on the forward strand.
CCCCGGCCGCCAGCCCCCCGGCCACCGGCCCGTAAAAGCAGCCCAGCATCGCGCTCACCAGCGACCCGACCCCGACCTTCAGCGGCCCGACGTAGAACGAAAACTGGTCGGCCGCGACGCCGAGGGCCAGCAGCAGCGCGATGCCGCAGAGCGACCGGGTGGTTTTCAGCTCGAGGGCCGACCGGCGGATATGCCCCGGCAGGTCGAGAAAGACCCGCGGGAACTCCCGCAGCCCCAGGCCGGACGAAAACAAACGCTTGACCTTTTCCATAAAAACTCCTCCTTCCCCGTCTGTCCGACAAATCGGGAGGAGGCGGGCGAACGCCCCTCTGTCATTATCGCAGCGGGATGCGGAAGCCAAACCGCAAACGGTCTCCCGTTTTTCGTCCCGCCGGCAACTCCCCGTCCGGCGGGCACTGGGGCGCGGATTTGTCCGACACCCTTGGCGCTTGTCTTCCTACTCTGCAATGGATACCTACATTATAAGACCTTTTCACCGCCCCCGCAAGGGCTTTGCCCGCTTTTTCATATTTTCAGTTTATCGTACAACTTTTTTCCATTCCTCCGCCCTTTTCTGTAAAGAATAGAGTTCTGCCCGGTTTCTCCGCACCGGCGGCCTGCAAAAGGCGGAGCGGGGAAAACAGCAAAGGCCGCGCCTATCCCCAGGCACGGCCTTTGCTTGT
>CALXKG010000031.1 GCA_944388825.1 uncultured Clostridia bacterium
AAAGAGAGCATCGTCGCCATATTCGGGTGGATCAGCCCCGACCCTTTGGCGCAGCCGCCCAGCTTACACGGCTTCCCATGGAGGGTAAAGGTAACCGCCGCCTCTTTCGCGTGGGTATCGGTGGTCATGATCCCCTCGGCGAAGGCGTGCCCCCCTTCCGCCGAGTCCGACAGCGCCGCCGCGAGGGAGGGGAACCCCTCCTCCACCGGCTCCAGCGGCAGCGGCTCACCGATGACGCCGGTCGACGCGACCAGCATCTCTTCCGCCGGGAAGCCGAAATACCCGGCGGCGATCTGGCACATCCCCTCCGCCTTCTCTTCCCCGTCGGCGCAGCAGGTGTTGGCGATGCCGGAGTTGACGATCACGCCCCGGGCGTACCCGCTTTCCAGGTGGGCCTTTGTGACGGCGAGCGGCGCGCCCTTCACCTTATTCCGGGTGTAGACGGCCGCCGCCGGGACCGGACCTTCCGCCAGCAGCAGCGACAGGTCCTTTTTCTCCTTATTCTGGCGGATGCCGCAGTGGACGCCCGCCGCCTGAAAGCCCGAAGGGGCGGTGACCCCGCCCTCGGTAAACGCAAACCCTTCAAATTCTACCAGCATTTTCCCAATATCTCCTTTATTGTGCATGATGTCGGGTAAACAATACAACCCTTCGGAAGGCACGAACCCCGGCCTCCCTCCCCGAGGGAGGTGGCGCGGATGCGCCGGAAGGAGTGGCGTTTCCCAGCGAAGCTGGAAACGCTTAAGATGCTTGTGCGTTGCTCAATTCTTTCGCAGCGCCACTCCTTCAGTCTGCTTCGCAGCCAGCTCCCTCAGAGAGGGAGCCTTTCAGGTGCGTGCTTACCCGTTAAGTTGTTCAAACTTAAACATTCAGCCCATACGTCTCCGGCATCCCGGTCATCAGATTAAAGCACTGCACCGCGGCCCCGGACGCCCCCTTGCCGAGGTTGTCGAACACCGCCGTCACCATCAGCCGGTCGGGGTTGCCGGTGACATAGAGCTTCATCCCGTCGTACCCCGCCAGGAGGCTGCCGGACAGGTACCCATCCTCTTCCGCCTCCGCCCCGAACGGCGCGACCGAGAGGAGCTTCTGCCCGGCGTAATAGTCGGTGAAAAAGGCGTGCAGCCCTTCCGGCGTCACCGGCCGGTTTAACAGCCGCCCGTGGAAGGCGCAGACGACCGCCATCCCGGCGTAAAAGTTTGCGACCACCGGCGTAAAGCAGGGGGGGCAGCTAAGCCCCGCCACCTTCGTCACCTCCGGCAGGTGCTTATGCGCCTGGGAGAGCCCGTAGGCCCGGGGCGCATCGTAATGGGGCGGCAGCCCGCCGCCCTCGTATTCCGCGATCATCTTTTTCCCGCCGCCCGAGTAGCCGGTCAGCGAAAAGGCGGACACCGGGTAGTCGGGCGGCAGAATCCCCGCCCGCACCATCGGGTAGAGGATGGCCACCATCCCGGAAGCGTGGCAGCCCGGCACCGCGACCCGCCTGCTCCCGATGATCCCCTGCCGGAACGCGTCCGACAGCTCCGGGAACCCGTACTGCCAGCCGGGGGCGGTGCGGTGGGCGGTGGAGGCGTCGATCAGTTTGACCCGCTCCCCGGCCAGCGCCGCGATCTCCTTTGCCGCCCCGTCCGGCAGGCAGAGGAAGGCGGCGTCGGCGGCGTTTACCATCTCCGCCCGGGCGGAGAGGTCCTTCCGCTTTTCCGCCGGGAGGGCGAGCAGCTCGACGTCCGCCCGCCCGCTCATCCGCTCGGCTATCCGCAGGCCGGTCGTCCCGGCGCTGCCGTCGATAAAGACCTTTGTTTTCATTCCGTTTCCCCTTCCCCGAAGATGGCGGCGAGCTTCATCAGCTGCCCCTTTACCCCTTCCGCCGCCGGGCCGCCGTAGGAGCGGCGGTTCATCGCGCAGGCGGCAAGGTCGATCGCGTCGAAAACATCCTTTTCAAAGACGTCCGAAAACCGCTTGTAGATATGCAGCGGCAGCGCCTCCAGCGTCGTCCCTTTCTCGACGCAGTAACCGACCAGCTGCCCGGTGACCTTATAGGCGTCCCGGAAGGGCATCCCCTTCTTGGTGAGGTAGTCGGCGCAGTCGGTCGCGTTGATAAACCCTCTGGCGGCCGCCGCCCGCATATTCTCCTCCAGCACCGTCGCGGTCGAAAGCATCGGCGCGAAAGTGGAAAGGCAGAGCTTGACGGTATCCACCGCGTCGAAAACCGCCTCTTTATCCTCCTGCATATCCTTGTTGTAGGCCAGCGGCAGCGACTTCATCATCGAGAGGAGCGCCATCAGGCCGCCGTACACCCGCCCGGTCTTCCCCCGCACCAACTCGGCGACGTCGGGGTTTTTCTTCTGGGGCATGATCGAGGAGCCGGTCGCGAAGGCGTCGTCCAGTTCGATAAACTTAAACTCCCAGCTGCACCAGAGGACGACCTCCTCCGAAAATCTCGACAGGTGCATCATCAGGATCGACAGGGCGGAGAGAAGCTCGATGCAGAAATCCCGGTCGGACACCCCGTCCAGGCTGTTTTCGGTGGGGCCGTCAAACCCCAGCGCCGCAGCGGTCATCTGCCGGTCGATCGGGTAGGTGGTCCCGGCCAGCGCCCCGCAGCCGAGGGGGGAGCGGTTCATCCGCTTTTTGACGTCCTCCAGCCGTTCCAGGTCCCTTGCGAACATCCACCCGTAGGCGGCCAGATGGTGGGCGAAGGTGACCGGCTGCGCCCGCTGGAGGTGGGTGTACCCCGGCATGACGGCGGACGTGTGTCCCTCTGCCGCCCCGACCACCGCCTGCCCCAGCTTTTTGAGCAGCCCGGCGATCTCCGCGATCTCCTCCCGCAGGTAAAGCCGCAGGTCGAGCGCCACCTGGTCGTTCCGGCTGCGGGCGGTGTGCAGCCGCTTGCCGGCGTCGCCGATGCGGGCGGTGAGTTCCGCCTCGATGAACATATGGATATCCTCGGCGTTCGGGTCGAAGGCGAGCGCCCCCGAGTCGAGGTCGTGGAGGATCCCCTTTAACCCGTCGATGATCGCCCCGGCGTCCGCCTCGGGGATGATCCCGGTCTTACCCAGCATCGCCGCGTGGGCCATCGAGCCTTTGATATCCACCCGGTACATCCGGGCGTCGAAGGAGATCGAGGAATTGAAGTCGTTTACCCCGGGGTCGGTCTCTTTGGAAAACCGCCCGGCCCACATTTTCGCCATGCCAAACCTTCCTTTTCGTATTTACTTGGGAGTAAAGCGTGTTTTGGTGTTCCTTTTTTATCCCGGCGGGGGTCAGCGGTTATTTCCCTCTCTTTTCCTCCAGCATCGCGCCCACCTGGATCGGCAGCCCGAACAGGTTGATAAACCCGCCGGCGTCCTGCTGGTTGTAGACGTGGTCTTCCGAGAAGGTGGCGACCTCCTCGTCGTAGAGGGTGTAGGGGGAGCGAACGCCGGCACCCATGATGTTGCCCTTATAGAGCTTGAGCCTGACGTCGCCGGTGACCGTCTCGGAGGTCTTGTCCACAAACGCCGACAGCGCCTCCCGCAGCGGGGTATACCACTGGCCGTTGTAGACCAGGTCGGCGAACTTGAGCGCGACCTGCTCCTTATAATGCTGGGTCTCCTTGTCCAGGCAGATGGTCTCCAGCACCTCGTGGGCGTGGTAGAGGATGCTGCCGCCGGGGGTCTCGTAGACCCCTCTCGACTTCATGCCGACCAGCCGGTTTTCGACCAGGTCGGAAAGCCCGATGCCGTTTTCCCCGCCGATCTTGTTCAGCGTCTTGATGAGGGTGACGCCGTCCATCTCCTGCCCGTCGAGGGCGACCGGGACGCCTTTTTCAAAGTGGAGGGTGATATAGGTGGGGGTGTCGGGGGCCATCTCCGGCGAGACGCCCATCTCGAGGAAGCCGGGCTTATTGTACTGCGGTTCGTTCCAGGGGTCTTCCAGGTCGAGGCCCTCGTGGGAGAGGTGCCAGAGGTTCATGTCCTTGGAGTAGTTGGTCTCCCGGCTGATCTTGAGCGGGATCTTGTGGGCCTCGGCATAGTCGATCTCTTCGTCCCTGGACTTGATGTCCCATTCCCGCCAGGGGGCGATGATTTTCATATGGGGGGCGAAGTGCTTGATGGTCAGCTCGAACCGCACCTGGTCGTTGCCCTTGCCGGTGCAGCCGTGGCAGATGGCGTCGGCCCCCTCCGCCTTTGCGATCTCGACGATCCGCTTGGCGATGACCGGCCGGGCGAACGAGGTGCCCAGCAGGTAGCGTTTTTCATAGACCGCCCCGGCCTTCAGGGTCGGGAAGACGAAATCGTCGACAAACTCCTGCTGCAGGTCCTCGATATAGAGCTTGGACGCGCCGGACGCCTTGGCCCTGGCCTCCAGCCCTTCCAGCTCGGCGTCCTGCCCGACGTTGCCGGAGACGCAGATGACCTCGCAGTTGTCATAGTGCTCCTTCAGCCACGGGATGATGATCGAGGTATCCAGGCCGCCGGAGTAGGCGAGTACGACTTTTTTGATTTTATCCATGCAAATACGCTTCCTTTCCTGTATCGGGCGCTGCCCGGGGGTTCTGGTTTGTGAGTATGATTATACACCCACAATCGAATAATTGCAAGCATTTTTTGCATAAAAACTGGATATTGCGAATATTTCGGTTTTTTTGACAAAACTTCCCGGCAATTTCTGGGTATATGGCCAACCGGTTTCCCATCTGCTGCGGCTGTAACCCTCCTGTAAAGCGCAAAACAGCCCGTCCGAGAGGTGGACGGGCTGTTTTCTGTTTTCATTCCCCTTCCCCCGCCTCCCGCAGCGCCCTGCGGACGAGGTAGAGGGCCTGTTCATGATCCCCCGGCCGGACAAAGACCCGCAGCTCGGCCGCGTGCTGGAAGGAAAGGCCGGAGAACCCCTCCCGCGCCCTGCCGGGGTCGGTAGAGCCGGTGACCGAATAGTCGTAGCGGATGCCGGCCTTCTCCAGCGTCTCAAAGACCAGCTCTTTGTCCCGCATCGTATAGGCGCAGTAGACCTCCCGCCAGCGCCAGGGCAGGATCATCTGATATCGTGGTAATCCGCCCGGCGGGTGGAGGCGTAGCGGGCGGTGATCCCCTTGATGATCGCGAAGGTCATCTCCATCGACCGGACGGGGATATACTCAAACCGGCCGTGGAAGTTGGCCCCGCCGGTGCAGAGGTTGGGGCAGGGCAGGCCCATATACGAGAGGGTCGCGCCGTCGGTGCCGCCGCGGATGGGCATCGTGACGGGGGTGACGCCCAGCTCCTGCATCGCCGCCCGGGCGTTGTCGATGAGGTGGTAGTGCTGCCGGATGATCTCGGCCATGTTGCGGTAGCTGTCC
>CALXKG010000032.1 GCA_944388825.1 uncultured Clostridia bacterium
CCTCGTCGGTCGTCGTCATCACCACCCTTTTCTCCGCCTTCACCCTCACCTTCTGGATCTGGCTGATGCGGAGCTTCGGATACATCTGACGGTATAATAAATTCAATTCATAAAATAATTTTGATCCCCGCCCTATCTGAAAAAGATGTAAACCCCCCGTTCGGCGAAAACCGGCCCGGTGCAAAACCGGCCGGTTTTCGGCTTTTTCCGGGCGTTCCCGGCGGGAAATGCGCCAAAAACGGGCGGCTGTGCGCGGGCCAAAATCCGGGGGAGGATTGTAAACTTGTCATGAACAAATATTTTATACGAATTTTCATCCCGCTTTTCGGAAGGCACGAACCTCAGCCTCCCTCTCCGAGGGAGGTGGCGCGGATGCGCCGGAAGGAGTGGTAAATACAAGCGAAAGCTGTTTTTTCCTGTGAAAAGTTTTACTTGTTTGGTTATTCAGCTTCGCTGAATAACCTTACTCCTTCAGTCCGCTGCGCGGCCAGCTCCCTCGGAGAGGGAGCCTTTAGGGTGCGTGCTTACCTGTTAGGTTGTTTATTGAATTATTTAATTTTGGCCGTTTTTCTCCGGAGGCTGTTCGGTTTTTTCCGGTTCCTTGACCGCTTCCCCCGTCTGCCAGACGCCGCTCTGCCGGCCAGTGGAGCCGGGTGCGGGGCGTCCCGCACGTTTTTTCCGGCGGCGGATCACCGGGATGAGCACCGCCAGGAGGACCGCCAAAACGACCAGCCAGGGCAGCATCGTGACCACCGCGACCGCGATCCCCTGCACCGCCGACACAAACCCGTCCCAGCCGTCGCCGAAGGCCGCCCGCAGCCGGGAACCGAAGCCGGTCCCTTCCGAAACGGCCCCCACCTCGTCGATCGTCAGGTCGATGGTCGAGTAGGCGATCTGGTTTTCCAGCGTCCGCATCTGGGCGGTGTAGCTTTCCAGCTCGTACTGGACGTCCCCGATCTTCGTCTCGATGGTGAGCAGCGTATCAATATCGGCCGCCTCTTCCGCCAGCGCTTCCAGCCGCTCCAGCTGGTTTTCAAGGCTCCTCAGCCGCGCGTCCAGGTCGACATACTGGATGGTCACGTCGTCGGTCGATTCGCTGAGCCGGTAGAGGTTGCCGGCCCCCGACAGCCCGTCGATGAACGACGAATAGTTCTCGGCCGGTATCTTGCAGGTGTAGTCGACCGATCGGCTGCCGTCCGCCCGGTTGCCGCGGGCGCTGGAGGAGGAGATATAGCCGCCCGCCTCGTCGACCATCTGCCGGACGGCGGCGGAAGTCTCGTCATAGTTCTCGGTCTCCATCGCGGCGTAGGCGGTATAGATGATCTTCCGGCCGGAGTTTTCCATTGTTTCCGGGTCGACGGCGCCGGTGTCCAGATCGTTGGCCGCGAGGGTGTCCATCGCCATTTCGCCGGTTTCCTCCATGGCGGCGGAACTTGTCGCGGACATGGAGCTGGCCATGTTGTCGCTTCCGCTTCCCGCTCCGCAGCCGGTAAAGAGGACGGCCATCGCGAGCCCGGCGGCAAGGAGCCGCAGCTTGTCCCATCCATGTTTCATGTTCATCATCCTTTCGGGGAAGGTTTTCACCCATTATACACCGGAAATGGGGGGAAAGTTGCAGATTTTTCCCATTTTTGGCGGAATATCCAACGGGAACCGGCACTGTTTGGGGAAAATGCCATGGATTTCTACCGGATCCTGCCCGGATGGGTTGACGGCGGGCGGAAGCTGTGGTATACTTTGAGAGATAAAAGCGATAAAGTGAAAGGACGATGGATATGAAGATAGCGGTTGTCGGGATGGGGCTGATCGGCGGGTCCTTCTGCCGGGCGGTCAAGGCGAAGACGGCCCACAAGGTCTACGGCTGGAACCGCTCCCGGGCGGTCATCCGGGAGGCGCTGGCCGAAGAGGCGATCGACGGGGAGGTGCGGGAGCTTTCCGAGCTGCGGGGGTTTGACCTGGTGATCCTCGGATTCCATCCGGAGCTGACCATCTCCTTTGCGAAGGAGCATATAGACTGCTTCCCGCAGGGCGGGCTGACGGTCGATACCTGCGGCGTCAAAGAGTCGGTCGTTTCGGAACTTCAGCCGCTGTTTGACCGGGCGGGGCGGCCGTTTATCGGCACCCACCCGATGGCCGGGCGGGAGTTCTCCGGCTTCCAGTATTCGCTGGCGTCGCTGTACGAGGGGGCCAGCTGGATCGTCACGCCGCCGGCGGATGTAAACCCCACCCATATGGCGATGCTGCGGCGGCTGGCGGCGGAGCTGGGGTTCTCCCGGCTGGTGGAGACCGACCCCCGCACCCACGACGCGACGATTGCCTATACCTCCCAGGTGGCCCACGTCCTCTCCAACGCCTACGTCAAAAGCCCGACCCTCCAAAACGAGAGCGGCTTTTCGGCCGGGTCGTTTAAAGACCTCTCCCGGGTCGCGAAGCTGAACGCCGGGATGTGGACCGAGCTGTTCATGATGAACCGGGAGGCGCTTGCCTTTGAGATCGAGACGCTGATCGAAAATCTGAAAAGCTACGATGCGGCCCTGAAAGCGGGCGACCGGGCGGAGCTTTTCCGGCTGCTTAAAGAGGGCAACGACCTTAAGGAGTGGTCGATCGACCGGGAGGCGCGGCGGACGTGACCGCGTCCAGCTCGACCGCCGTATAGCAGCGGGTCACGCCCGCCGCATCCACCCAGCGCAGCAGCCCGGCGGTTTCGCCCGCCCGGCCGGAAGCGGCCTCCCGCCTGACCGACAGGGTGGGGAACAGGGCTTCGCCGGGGGCTAATAGGGCCGAAAGGGGCTCGCGCGGGGCAATCGAAAAGGCGGACGGTTCTTCCCCGCCCGCTGCCGGTATCCGGACGGCGGAAAGGTCGGCCTCCAGCGTGACCGGCGAGAGGCTGGCAAACCCCCAGTCGAGCAGCGCCCTGGAATCTTTCCAGTCCTCCGGGTCATGAAGCACCACCGAGACGACCACCGCCCCGTCCTTCTCCGCCGCCGACACCAGGCACCGCCCGGCCGAATCGGTAAAGCCGGTCTTGAGGCCGATGCAGCCGCCGTACTCTTTTAAAAGGCGGTTGTGGTTGCTCATCCAGTATTCGACGCCGCCCACCGTCATATGGGCGTTTGCCTGCCCGCAGATCTCCCGGAAATCGGGGTTGCGGAGGGCTTCGCAGGCGAGACGGGCAAGGTCGCGGGCGGTGCTGCCCTGCCCCTCGGCGTCCAGGCCGGAGGGGGTGACAAAACGGGTGTTTTCCATCCCGATCTCTTCCGCCCGGGCGTTCATCAGCGCCGCAAACCCTTCAAAGCTGCCGCCCAGCCGGATGGCGGCGGCGGCAGCCGCGTCGTTGCCGGAGGAGAGCAGCATCCCCCAGACCAGCAGCCGCAGCGTCACCTCCGCCCCGGGCTTGATGCCGAGGGCCGACCCTTCCACCTTTACCTCGTCGCCCACCCGGAACGGTTCGTCCAGCCGCCCTTCCCCCAGCTCGAGGGCCAGCAGGGCGGTCATGATCTTGGTGGTGCTGGCGATCGGGCGGAAGGCGTCCCCATCCTTCTCCATTAAGAGCGTCCCGCTCCCGGTCATCACGCAGGCCGACGCGGCGGACGTCTCCGGCGGGGCGGAAAGGGCCGCTTCCGGCGCGCGGACGGCGGAAAGGGGCGGGGAAGCCGTTTCGGGCGGGGACGGTTCCTCTTTTGCCAGGATCCCCCAGACCAGCATCCCGCCGGTCACCAGCAGGGCCAGCATCCCCCCTGCCGCCGCGCGGTATACTGCTTTATGGATGGTCATATGCCTCTCCTCCCTCCGCAGTCATTCTACGCGGGACGGGGACGGGGTATGCCGGGACAGGCGGTCCGGAGTTGGAAAACAGCCGTCCATATGCTGAAAACAGCTGCAAAAGTCTTCCAAAAATACATGGGAAATTCACAGAAAATTGACATGAACCGGGGGACGGGTATGCTATAATAGCGATGGACAGAAAACGCGCATAAGGAGTGATGTATGTGAATATCCTGCACTTCCTGACGCCCAAAAACGAAGTAGCCTACCTGTATGACGACTTTTCCCTCCGGCAGGCGCTGGAGAAGATGGAGTATCACCAGTATTCGTCGATCCCGATCATCACCCGCGAGGGGCGGTATGTCGGGGTCATCACCGAAGGGGACCTTCTGTGGCATATCAAGAACCGGGATTTTATGAACCTGCGGATGGCGGAGGAGGAGCCGCTCCTGACCGTCCACCGCCGCACCAACGCCCAGGCGGTAAAGGTCGGCACCAGCATCGAGGACCTGGTCATCTCGGCGATGAACCAGAACTTTGTGCCGGTGGTCGACGACCGGGATATGTTTATCGGCATCGTCAAGCGCAAGGAGATCATCCGCTACTGCTATGAGATGGCCTTCCCCGGCAAAACGGTCGACGAGGGCGGGTTATGGCCGGTCATCAACCGCAAGCGGCAGCCGGTGCGGACGGAAATTTAACCTGCGTCCCAGCCGCCGGGTCTTCCGGCGGCTGAGACTGTCGAAAAACAAGTTTTTCGACAGATAACATCGGGACTGACAGCCTGCCTACGGTCGACACTTGTCCCGATCAAGGTATTTTTTCCGCCGTACATGCCGCCGGAAAAAATGTGATTTA
>CALXKG010000033.1 GCA_944388825.1 uncultured Clostridia bacterium
CGCTTCATGCCGCCAGGCTTATCCTTTGCTGCGGTTGATCGCGCTGAACAGCGCCTGGATGGAGGCGGCGATGATGTCGTCGCTGACCCCGGCGCCCCAGCTGGTTTTCCCGTCCGGCAGGGTGACGCCGACATAGGCGACCGCCTGGGAGGTGGAGCCTTCCTGCAAGGCGTGCTCGGTGTAGGTGTGGAGGGTGTAGGCCATCCCGAGGTGCTCCTTAAGGGCGTTGGAGACGGCGTCCAGGCGGCCGTTGCCTTTGGCGTCGATCTCCTTCTGTTCGCCGTTTATTTTAACGGTGACGACCGTGTAGATCTCGGTGGTCCGCGTATCATTGAAGTCGAAAAGCTGGAGCGGCTCGTTTACGTTGACAAATTGCCGCTGGAAAGTTTCCAGCACCTCGGCGGGGGAGAGCTCCTTATGGGCGTGGTCGGAGACGCTCTTGACCGCGTACCCGACCGCCTCCTTCATCTTAGGCGGCAGGATATAGCCGTAGTTCTGCTCCAGCAGGTAGCCGATGCCGCCCTTGCCCGACTGGGAGTTGATCCGGATGACGTCGGTCTCGTAGACCCGCCCGACGTCGGTCGGGTCGATCGGCAGGTAGGGGACGGTCCAGTGGCCGGGGTCGTTTTCCTGCCGCCACTTCATCCCCTTGGCGATCGCGTCCTGGTGGGAGCCGGAGAAGGCGGCGAAGACCAGCTTGCCGGCGTAGGGCTGCCGGTCGTAGACCTTCATCCGGGTGACCCGCTCGTACACCTCGCAGATGTGGGGCATATCCGAGAAATCCAGCTCCGGGTCGACCCCCTGGGAGAAGAGGTTCATCGCCAGCGTGATGATGTCGACGTTGCCGGTCCGTTCGCCGTTGCCAAACAGCGTCCCTTCGATCCGGTCGGCGCCGGCGAGCAGCCCCATCTCCGAGTCGGCGACCGCGCAGCCCCGGTCGTTGTGGGGGTGGAGGGAGACGACGACCGCGTCGCGGTATTTGAGGTGGTCGCACATATACTCGATCTGGTTGGCGTAGACGTGGGGCATCGACAGCTCGACGGTGACCGGCAGGTTGATGATTGCCTTATGGTCGGGGGTCGGCTTCCAGACGTCTAAAACGGCGTTGCAGACCTCCAGCGCGTAGTCCGGCTCGGTGCCGGTGAAGGATTCGGGGGAGTATTCAAACCGCAGGTCGGTGTCGGAATTCTGTTTAAACTCTTCGGCGAGGTCGTTGAACAGCTTGGCGCCGGATACCGCGATCTCGAGGATCTCTTCCTTCGACTTGCGGAAAACCTGTTGCCGCTGGGCGAAGGAGGTGGAGTTGTAGAGGTGGACGACCGCCTTTTTGACCCCGCGCAGGCATTCGAAGGTCTTGCGGATGATGTGTTCCCGCGACTGGGTCAATACCTGGATGGTCACGTCGTCGGGAATGAGATCCCGTTCGATCAGCTCCCGGAGGAATTCGTACTCGGTTTCGCTGGCTGCCGGGAAGCCGATCTCGATCTCCTTAAAGCCGACGCGGGTGAGCAGCTGGAAAAACTCCAGCTTTTCTTCCAGGTCCATCGGGACGATCAGCGACTGGTTGCCGTCCCGGAGGTCGACCGAGCACCAGACCGGCGCTTTTTCGATGTGGTCCTTCCGCATCCACCGGGCGGGGGCGTCCGGCACGGGGTAATACTGTCGGGTGTACTTCTGGTAGTTCATCTGGTCCATTCCTTTCAAAAGGGTAAGCCGGCGGGCGGCTTGTATCCTGCTTTTACCGGCAAAATAAAAACTTCCGTCTCCCAAAGCCCCGGGGGCTTGTAGGAAACGGAAGTGATATTCCGCGGTACCATTCCTGTTGGCGTAAAAACGCCCGCTTTGCGGCATCGGCCAAAGGGCGAATGCCTTTCCCGGTAACGGGGGAAACCGTCCGAACCTACTGGGGGAAAACCTTTTCGGCAGGATGCTCAGGGGCCAGAAGTCCAAAACCCGATACCGCCTTGCACCACCCGGCGGCTCTCTGAAAAGCGGGACAAATGGACGTAATCCCCGTCACAGCATCTATCATATATCCCTATTATACCAGCTTTCATCGGTTTGTCAAGTAAAATTTTGGTGTTTTTTCTATCTTTTCCGGCTGCATAACCCGCGTCCATCCGCCCATACTGATGGATGCCGCCGCAAACGGCGGACAATCGCCGAAAGGAAGTTGTTTTATGGAAACGCCTAACCGCTCGATCAAGTGCAACGTCGAATCCTGCCGCAACCACTGCGGCAGCGAGGACTATTGCAGCCTCTCCTGCATCACCGTCGGCACCCACGAATGCAACCCGACCCAGGACGCCTGCACCGACTGTATGTCGTTTGTCAAAAAGTAAAGGGAAGCGCCAAATCTTTGCCCCCCGCCTGGATGACCGGGCGGGGGGCTGGCGGAACATAAAAACCCTCCCCCGGTTTCCTTCCGGGGGAGGTATCTTCTGAAGGACATTTTGGAAATCCTACTTGCAAAGAAGGGACGCCTGTGGTATAATAGAGATACAAGACAGGCAGGGGCCTGTGACAGGCCGTCTGTATCTCTATTTAGGTTTAAGCTCTCCGGGTCATTTTCTGACGACGCCCGGGGAGCTTATTTTTTATGCCTTTGGTTTGTCGGTACCTTCGATGTAGTGCAGGCACTCGGCGGCTTCTTCCGCCGAAAATCCAAGCGTCATGAATATTTTATTTCGCTGCCCTTATGGCAGCGACTCAAGGCTCTGCCTTGAGAATCCGCCAAAGGCGCTGCCTTTGGAAACCGGTCAAGGAGCCAGCCCCTTGACAATCCCATGTCCGACGCGGCCGTCTTCCCCGTCCCACCCGCATAAGACCGGCCGTGGGAGGCCGGTCCTCGGAAGTCCATCGTCGCCCGGCACGGTTTGGCTGCGCTACAACAAAATCGATTTCCGTGGCATTTTACCGCTTATTAGGCGGGCGCTTGCCCCGCTGGGGGGCGCCGGAACGGCCCCTGGGGGCGCTGCGCCTGGGCGGCGGGGAAGGGCGCTTCTGCGGGGGCCTGGCGGGGCCTTTATAGTTCTGGGATTTGCGGAGGTTCTGCCCCGTCCGGGAGGGATAGGCGCGGGGGCCGTTTCTCCGGGCGGCGCGCATCCTGCGGCGGCGGCTGCGGTTGACCGCCCGCATGATAAACAGCCATCCGGTAAACCCGCCGATCAGCAGGACGACCCCCAGCCAGAAGAAGGGGGAGGTGAAAAAGTCCGCGACCCCCCGGCAGAAGGCCAGCCAGCCGGAGCGGGAGAGGCTTTCGGCGGCGACCAGGTTGACGTTCGCGACCGTCTCGTCCGCCATCCGGATCTCGAGGGTGCCCAGCACCTGCCCCGCCTTGACCGGCGCGTCGACCGTTTCTTGCAGCGTCGGGATCATCTGGAGGGAAGAGGAGTCAATGCTCTTCAGCATCAGCCGCCGCACCTCCTCTTCCGGCACGACGTTGACGACGTCCTTGGAGGCGCAGAGGGCGACCTTGACCTGCCCCTGGACGTCGGTGGTGGAGACGACCGTCTGCACCGCCCAGTCGTTGAAGGCCCAGTCGTACAGGTGCAGCGCGTCCATATAGCTCAGGTTCTGTTCGATCGTCGTCCCGTCGTCGTAGTAGATGGGCGCGCCCATTGTGATCAGCAGGTAGTTATAGGCGTTGCGGGAGGCGATCGAGACCAGGTTGCGGCCGCTCTCGTCGGTGGTGCCGGTCTTGATCCCCTTTACCGACTCGTCGTAGTAGCTGGAGGAGGGGTTCATGATCGCGCAGGTGTGGTAGATGGTCCGGGCGTCGTTTTTGTTGGTGGCCGGCATCTGGTAGGAGTAGCTGGTGGAGATGTCCAGAAACTGGTCGTACTGCATCGCGTAGGCGGTGATCCGGTAGATATCCAGGGCGGTGGTGTACTGGTTCGGGTCGTGGAGGCCGGAGGCGTTGGCGAAGTGGGTGTTCTCACAGCCCAGCTCCGCCGCCTTTTCGTTCATCATTTCAACAAAGGCAGCCTCGCTGCCGGCGACCGTCTCGGCCAGCACCCCCGCCGCGTCGCAGCCGGAGGGGAGCATCAGCCCGTAAAGCAGGTCGATCACCCGCACCTCCTCCCCCGGGTAGAGCCCGGCGTTGGAGGCGTTCAGCCCCCAGAGGTTGTCGAAGACGGTGTAGGAGGTGGTGACCGTCTCGTTTAAATCGTCGACATTTTCCAAAACCAGCAGGCAGGTCATGATCTTGGCGAGGCTGGCCGGGTACATCGGCGTCTCGGCGTTTTTCTGGTAGATGACGATGCCGGAGTCGAGGTTGACCAGATAGACGGCCGTCGAGTTGACGGTAAACCCGGTCTCCGGGTCGGTGGTGTCGGCGGCGGGGGTCTCCGGCGCGGAAGAAGGGGCGGATCCGTCCGATGTACCGGAAGTTTCGCCGGACACGCCGGACGAAGTATCGGATGCGGCGCCGGATGCGGTACTGGTTGAAGTACCGGCGCTTTCCGGGACGGTCCCGGTCGCCGACGCGCCACCCGGCAGGGCGGCAAATACAAGCGCAAAGGCGAGGGATAGGGCGGCAAATCTATGGTAAAACCTTTTTTTCAGCACAGGCGTCCATCCTTTCTGGAAGAGAGGGTATATTCAATCTTATTATACCATAAAACGCGCGCGCTGACAGCCCCTTTGGCGGAATATTTTGCGGAAATTTCGATCTTTTTCCCGCCGCATTTTATGTCCGGAATATTGCGGAAAGTTATTGCAATTGTAACAGACAGGTGATATAATAAAAAAGTCAAATGAACCGGGGTATCTTCTCCCGGACTGGAGGAAAACGGATGAAAAAACGGATAGTGGCGGCGCTTCTCTGCGCCGGGCTGATGGCAGCGGCGCCGGTGATGGATATCCTGCCGGCGGCGACGGTGCAGGCGGCGGAAGAGGCAGACCTGACCGACGGCTCGATCAACAGTCTGGAGGATTTAAAGGCCGCTAGCGGGACGGGCGGCTCCTACCTGCTGGAGGAGTCGCTGTATATCGACGGCGGAGAGGAAATCACCCTGGAAAATGTTACCCTGCGGTTTTCGGGCGGGGCGTTGCAGGTTTATATGTCGGAGGAACCGGACCGGCTGGAGACGGCGGCCACCCTGTATGTGCGGTCCGGTTCCTGTCTGACCCTCGGGGCGGGCGTCACCCTGGCGCTGGACAACCCGAATACGGACTTCGGGTCTGTCTATCTGGCCGGCGGCACCCTCACCCAACAGGCGGGGGCGGTGCTGGACGGCGTCTTTGTCCAGCTGACGGACACCTTTGAGGAAAGGTCGGCGCCGGCGCAGTCCCGGTTTATCATGAACGGCGGAACAATCCGGAATGTGCCGGCGGAAGAGGGGAAAGACGGCCTGGTTTCCGGCTGCGGGGTCTGCAACTACGGCGGCGAGGTATCCCTCTCCGGCGGGGAGATTGTGCAGTGCGATTCTGTGGGGGTCTTCCAGACCGCCGGCAGCCTTAAAATGACCGACGGGGAAATCCGTGAGAACTCTGAAGGCGGCGTCCTGCTGACCGGCGGCAGTTTCGGGATGCAGGCGGGCCAAATTGTCGGCAACGGCTCGGTGGCCAATATTGGCAGCATGGGCGGCGGTGTCGCGCTGGCCGCGTCGGACGGGAAGGCCCTCACCTTCCGGATGGAGGGCGGGGAAATCTCCGGCAACTTCGGCGAAACGGGCGGAGGCGTCTCTCTCCGCGCGCAGACGGAGGGCCGGGTGAACTTTACGATGACCGCCGGGGAAATCTTCGGCAACACCGCCGGACAGCTGGGCGGCGGGATCGGTTTTCTGCCGGAGAAGAAAGGCTATGGGGAACTGACCATCAGCGGCGGGCGGATTTGTGGCAATCAGAGCCTGCGGGGCGGCGGCGCAGCTATCTTCAGCGACCCGGCCAGCCTGGAAGAAACATGGGCCGGATGCTGCACCCTGACGGTGACCGGCGGGGAAATCTCCGGCAACGTCAGCTTCCTGGGCGGCGGCGTCTTTGCCAACGGCGGGGTGTTCCGGATGACCGGCGGCAGCATCACTGGCAATACCGTCCGGCAGCTGGATGACGCCGGGGAAATGGGCGAACTGCTCTCCCGTTCGATGGGCGGCGGGGTGGCGCTGAACTATGGCGGGGAATTGGCGCTGGAAGGCGGGGAAATCTCCGGCAATACCGCCCCGGCGGGCGCCGGTATCGGCGCGATGACCCTGGTCAATGCCGAAAACCCGGAGCAGACCCTGCCCCCGCGCATCCTGCTGAGCGGGGAGGAAGTATCTCTGGAAGACCCGGTGTATCTGGAAGGGATGAATATCTCCACCGATACGCTGCTGTACGATGAGCGGGACCCGGACAGGCTGCTGCTCGACCCGGTTACGATCGAAATCTCCCGGGAGTGGCTGGAGGCGCTCACCGCGCAGATGGCCATGAGCCTGTTTGAAACGGAAAGTTTTGACCAGGAAAGGGTGGATTATGGCGTCGCGGAGCTGCTGAACCGGCTGATCCGGACGCCGGACGGGGATCTTACCGGCCGGGTCCGCTTCCGGATCGTGGATGCCGGTACCGGCGAGACGCTCGGCTGCCCGGTCCTGGAACAGCGGGAAGTCGACGGGGAAACCTGCTGGGTATTCAAGTGGGACGGGGATAACCCCGGCGAATTTGCCTATACGGTCGACTATACCGAGCTGGACGCCCTCTGCGCGGAGATCATCTCCAGCCTGGAAGCGGCGGGGCTCACGGAAATCCCGCCGGAGCTGGCGGAGGCTTTCCGGCTGATCGACTGGAACATCGAGGACACGCCGGAAGGGCGGGAAAAGCTGCAGTCGATTATCGGCGCGCTGCGGGAAGCCTACCGGCAGTGGCTGGGCCTCCCGGAGGAGGACGGGGAACAGCCGCAGCCCGCGGAAGAAGAGGAAGCGCCCGCCCTGCCGGAGGCCGCCCTTTCGGACGGTTGGCACCATTATCCTTCCGGCTCGATGTATTACCGGGACGGCAAACGCACCCGGGGCTGGGCGGAAATCGACGGCAAGACCTTCTATTTCGACAGCACGGGGTATATGGCGGCCGGCTGGACCGAGCTGGAGGACGGCTGGCGGTATTTCGGCGAAGACGGGCAGATGCGGACCGGCTGGCTGCAAATCGGGAATGTCTGGTATTATCTCGCCCCCGAGACCGGCGTCATGGCGGATGGCGGGCTGCGCACCATCGGCAAATCCACCTATTATTTCCACGATTGGGGCGGGATGGCCTCCGACTGGTGGTATGAGGCGGAAGACGGCTGGTACTATTTCGGCGGCAGCGGCGCGATGAAGGCGGCCCAGTGGCTACGCTGGAACGGGGACTGGTATTACCTCACCGAGACCGGCAGAATGGCCGCGGATACCGAGATCGCGGGCTTTTATGTAAACAGGGACGGCGTCTGGGCCGGCTGACCCATAGGGAAAGGAGCGCTCTTTGCGGGCGCTCCTTTTTCATGCCGTCAGGGGAGCGGGACAAACGCGTACCCCGCCGCCCGCGCCTGGTCGATAAAGTCCGGGAGCATCTCGGCGTTATAGGGGGAGACGGCGTGCAGCAGGTAGATGGCCCCCGGGTGGAGGGCTTCCACCGCCTTCCGGCAGGCTTCGGCCGGGTCTACGCCCGCGTCCGGCTCCCAGTCCCTGTAGGCGTAGCTCCAGAAGACGGAGGTGTAGCCGAAGTCCTGGACGTTGGCCAGCATCCGCGCGGAGAACTCGCCCATCGGCGGGCGGAAGTATGTCATCTTATATTGAAACTGCGCTTCCATCCGGGCGGCCACCGCCGCCAGCTCTTCCCGCTGCCTGTCCAGGCTGACGGTGGGGAAGGAGGGGTGGTTTTCCGAGTGGTTGCCGACCGTATGGCCCTCGGCGATCATCCGCCCGACCAGCTCCGGCTCGGCGTCCAGATAATCCCCGGTGATAAAAAAGGCCGCCTGCACCCCCTTTTCCGCCAGGGTATCGAGGATGGAGGCGGTGCAGCCGTTTTCATACCCCTCGTCGAAGGTGAGGGTCAGGGTCTTCTCGTCCGGGCCGATGAACAGCCCGCCGTATTCCCCGTACTTCTGCTGGTAGTCCAGGCAGCTGAGCGGCCGGTTTTCCCGGTCGACGTTCGTCCCCTGGCCCCAGCCGAGGAGGGTGTTGTCCAGGGCGTTTAGGTCAAGCCCGTTTTTTTTTCCGTCGTGACCCCTTCCATCGCCGTCACCGAGCCGCCGGCGTCCGGCTTTTCGTCCAGCGTCTCGTCTTCCAGACGGTCTTTGCCGTCTGTTTCGCCGTCCCCGGCGTGGGAGCTGCCGGTTTTGTCCTCCGCGTCCCCGTCGTGCGCGCCGGACGCGTCTTTATCGGGTTCGCCGCCCGTCATCCCGTCCAGCCCGTCCGAGACGTCGTCCCCCAGGTCGCTCACCATATCGCCGACCCCTTCCCCGATATCGCTTGCCGCGTCGCCCACCGCCGTGCCGGAAGAGGGCTTGTCGTCCACCTTGCCGTCCGAAGCGTCGCAGCTGGAAAAGACCAGGAGCATCCCGGCGAGCAGGAGCGGCAGCAGCCGTTTTTTCATCATAGCAGGACCTTCCTTTCGATTTAAGTCGCATAAATCGCGTACCTTTCGGTACAAATGGAGTATGCCGGGGTTTTTGCCGGATTATGCGGCGGGCGTTCAGGCAGAATCTGACAGAAAAACGGCGCAAACTTTGGCATGGTTTCATTTATCCGGCGTATTGTCTAACGGGCCAGGATATGCTACAATAAAAAAATACCTGCCATGGGCAAGGAGGAACCAACATGAAAAAACAGATGGCTGCGGCGCTTGCCTGCGCGCTGCTGGCGGCGTTCGCGCCGGTTTCAGACATGGCCGCCACCCTTCCGGGGGGTAATGCAGGCGGTCAGCGCTTCAGACGCTGAAACCGTCATCACAGACGGCTTTTTTGACAACGGGAAGCGGCCGGTATCGGCAACGGCACCGGCGGCTGCGGCATCGGTTCCGGGCAGAACGCCTCCAACGTGGCCTTTACCGCCGACGGCAGCGGGATCGTATTTGCCCGGGGCGGTTCCGGCGCTGCCCCCATCCGGGATATGCAGAATACCGGCGGGTGGTCCGGCGTCGTCTTTGCGGGGACGGAGGGCACCGTCTACGGCGATGTTGTCCTGCGGGATGTGCTGACCATTCCGGCGGGGTATACGCTGTGCATCCCGCAGGGAGCTTCGCTGGATATTTCCGCCGCCGGCGCGGTGAACGAGGGCGTCGTGAACCAGTACGGCAGTCTGACCGGGCGTTTTGACGGGGACGGGGAAGTCCATGATTTTTCACCCACTCCCGAACCTGAGCCGGAACTCCCCGCCGAACCGGCGGAAGAAGAGGAAGAGCCGTCCTTTACTCCCACCGAGCAGGTTTCCGACGGGGCGCATGACTACTCGATGGGGACGATGCTCTACATCGACGGCAAGCGGGCCAAAGGGCTTACCGAATATGAAGGGGAGACTTATTATTTCGGCCAAAGCGGCTGGATGCAGACCGGCTGGGCCAGGCTGGAAGACGGCTGGCGGCATTTCGGCGAAGACGGGCGGATGCAGGCCGGCTGGATGCGGGACGGCAGCGTCTGGTACTATTTAGACCCCGAAACCGGCGTCATGGCGGACGGCGGGCTGCGCACCATCGGCAAATCCACCTATTACTTCCACGGCTGGGGCGGCATGGCCTCCGACTGGTGGTATGAAGATGAAAACGGGGACTGGTACTATTTCGGCGGCTCCGGCGCGATGAAGGCGGCAAGCTGGGTCGAATGGCAGGGCGGCTGGTACTATCTCACCGAGAGCGGGAAGATGGCTGTCAGCACCGACGTCGGCGGGTACTATGTCGGCGCGGACGGCCGCTGGGCGGAGTCTTTCTGATACAGTGCGGATGCGTCCCGGAAGGGCGGCGGTTTTCCCGCCCCTTCCCGGGGCGCTTTTTCTGTCCCCGGAAAACCGGTTGTCTGTCCCGCGTTTCTATGATATAATGAAGAAAAAACGAAAAGCCCGGCGGTTTATGACGGGACTATGGGGTTTTGGGGGGCTGTGCGCGGCGCCCGCGCTTTTCCCGTTCCCGCCGGGCAGGAGGTCTTGCTGTGAAATTTATCCATATCGCCGACCTGCACCTGGGCAAGTCGATGTTTGATTACCCGCTGCTGGACGACCAGAAAGCGGTGCTGGAACAGGTGCTGGGGTATGTCCGCCAGTACGGGGCGGACGCGGTCGTCGCGGCGGGCGACCTCTACGACAAGCCGGTGCCGCCGGCCGGGGCGGTGACGGTGCTGGACGGGTTCATGACCGCCCTTTCGGAGATGGGCGTCCCGCTTTTGATGGTGAGCGGCAACCACGATTCGCCGGAGCGGCTGGACTTCGGCGCGGCGCTGCTGGCGGGGAAAGGGGTCTACCTGGCCGGGGCGTTTACCGGCGCGCCCCGCAAAGTGACCCTCGGGGCAGCGGGGGACGAGGCCGACTTTTACCTGCTGCCCTTTATCCGCCCGGGGGATGTCCGGCGGTTTTACCCGGACGGGGAGGTCAGGAGCTACGACGACGCGGTGCGGCTGGTGCTGCGGCGGGTGGAGCTGTCGGGTACCCGGCCCAGCGTCCTGGTCGCCCACCAGTTCGTGACGGCGGGGGGGAGCGCCCCCGACGCCGGCGGGTCGGAGCTTTTGAGCATCGGCGGCACCGACAACGTCGACGTCTCCAACTTCCTGCCCTTCCAGTACACCGCCCTGGGGCATATCCACCGGCCCCAGCGGCTGACCCGGGACGCGGTGCGGTACGCCGGGTCTTTGATGAAGTATTCCTTCGGCGAGAGCCACGACCAGAAGTCGGCGGTGCTGGTGACGCTGCGGGGGATGGAGGAGCCGGATATCGCGCTGCTGCCCCTCTCCGCCCCCCACGACCTGCGGGAACTGCGGGGGCCGCTGGAGGCGCTGCTCTCCCCCGAAAACGTCGCGGGCGGCAGCCCGGAAGACTACCTGCACATCACGCTGACCGACGCAGAGCCGGTCGCCGACCCGATGCGCCGCCTCAGGGAGGTCTATCCCAACATCATGCGGCTGGACTTTGCGTCCGCCGGGTCTTACGGCCCCGGGGAGGAACTGTCGGCGGAAGAGGCGGGGAGCCGCAGCCCGGAAGAGCTGTTCGCCGGGTTTTATGAACAGATGCAGGGGCAGAAGCTGACCCCGCAGGAGGCGCTTGCCGTCCGGATGGCGATGGACGACGTCTGGGGCAGCCCGGAAGGAGGTAAAGTATGAGACCGCTGACGCTTTCGATGACCGCGTTCGGCCCCTATGCCGGGACGGTGACGGTCGATTTCACCCGCTTTGGGGAAAAGGGGCTGTTCCTCATCACCGGCGACACCGGGGCCGGCAAGACGACCATCTTCGACGGGATCATGTTCGCCCTTTACGGCGAGGCCAGCGGCAGCGTCCGGGAGCCGGACGCCTTCCGCAGCGGCTTTGCCGCCCCCGAGACCGAGACCAGCGTCTCCCTCACCTTCCGCTGCCGCGGGGCGGAGTATACCGTCGTCCGCTCCCCCAAATACGACCGGCCGAAGGCGCGGGGGGAGGGGATGGTGACCCGGCCCGCCGCCGCCGAGCTGCGGCTGCCGGACGGGAGCGTCCTCACCGCCTTAAAGGCCGTCAACGAACGGATCCAGTCGGTCATCGGCCTCACCGCCCGGCAGTTTTCCCAGGTGGCGATGATCGCCCAGGGGGATTTCCAGAAGCTGCTGCTGGCCGACTCCAAAGACCGGCAGAAGGTCTTTTCCACCCTTTTCGCGACCGGAAACTTCGGGCGGTTCACCGACCGGCTGCGGGCGCTGGAAGGGGAAGCCCGGGCGGAGAAGGAGCGGCTGCAGCAGGAGATCGTCCTCTGCCGCCGCCAGGCCGAGCTGCCGGAGGGCGCGCTGCCGGACGGGGCGGCGGACACCCCTTACCTCTGGGAAGAGATGGAGGCGGCGCTTGTGTCCGCCGCGGCGGCGGACGGGGAAACGGAGGCCGCGCTGGCGGAGTCCCTGAAGCAGAACGGGGAAAAGCGGGCGGGGCTGCTGGCCGCCATACAGTCGGGGCGGGAGGTCAACGCTTCCCTGGACGCGCTCGGGCGGGCGCGGCAGGAGCTTTCCCTCCAGCAGGTGCGCGCCCCTGAAATGCGCCGGACGGAGGAGCAGCTGCGCCTCGCCGGAAGGGCCGAAACCGTCCGCCCGAAAGCGGACGCCTGCGCCGCCGCCGTTCGGGCAAAACGGGATGCCGATGCGGCGGAGGCGCTTGCCCGGGAACGGGCGGCGTCCGCCGCCGCCGCTTTGCGGGAGGCGGAAGCGGGGCTGGCCCTCGAGGAAAAGAACCTGCCCCAGCAGGAAAAGCTGACCGGGGAATTGCGGCTTCTGACCGACGCCCGGCCGAAATTCGCGGCCCTTTCCCGGGCGGAACGGGAGCTGGACGAAAAAAAAGCCGCCCTGGCGGGGCGGGAAAAGGAGGTCTCCGGCCTGCGGCTTTCGCTGGACGGGGAACGGGGCCGTCTGAGCAGCCTGCGGGCGAGCGAAGCCTCCCTCCGCTCCGTCCCGGCGGCCCTCGCGGAAAACGAAGGGGCGCTCGCGCGGACGGCCGAGCTGCAAAAACGGATCGCCCAGATGCAGGCGGCTTATAAGACCTACCGGGATACCGGGCGGGAACTGGGCGGCCGGCAGGCGGTCGCAAAGGCGGATCTCAAGCGCTGGCAGGACGCCCAGCGGACGCTGGAAAAGGTGCGCACCGGCTTTTTCGCCCATCAGGCGGGCTTCCTGGCGGCGGAGCTGCGGGAAGGGGAGCCCTGCCCGGTCTGCGGCTCCACCCACCATCCGGCCCCGGCGGCGCTTCTGGACGGCGCCCCGACCGAGGAGCAGCTGAAAAACGCCGAAACGGCCGAGCAGGAGGCCGCCCGCCGCTCCGCCCAGTCGAGCAAAGCCTCCGGCGAGACGGCGGCCAGGCTGCAGACGATGGAGAAAAACCTGCGGCAGCTGCTGGGGCAGCTGTTCGGCGCGGGGGAAGAGGAAGACATCGCGGCGGTCTTAAAGGACCGGGAGGGCAGATGCAGGGACGACGCCGCCCGGCTTGCCGGAGAACGGGATATCCTGCGGCAGAAGGCGGAAAAGCTCGCCGGCCTGTCGGCGGAGATCGCGCAGAGCGCGGAACGCGCGGAAGACCTGGCCGCCCGGCTGGAGACCGCCCGCGGGGCGCTGGACGCCGCGAAGGCCGATGCCGCCGCGGCGGAAGCGTCGGCCAGGGGGCTGCGGGAAGGGCTGCCCTGCAGGTCTGCGGAGGAACTGGAGGGGTTGATCGCCCGGAAGCGGGCGACCCTCTCCCGGCTCCAGGACGCCCTTTCGTCGGCAAGGCGGAGGGCGCAGGGGCTTTCGGAAGCCCTCTCCGCCGCGTCGGCCCGGGCGGAAGCGGATGCCCGGGCGGCGGAGACGGCCGGGGAGACGCTCTCCCGGACGTCGGAAGAATACCGCGCGGCGCTGGCGGAGGCCGGTTTCCCGGACAGGGACGCCTACCTTTCCGCCCGGATGGAGCCGGGCGAGCAGGAGGCCCGCCGGAAGGAGCTGGAAGGGTGGAAACAGCAGGTGCTGCGGCTGGGCGAGCAGGCGGCGACGCTGGAAAAGACCCTTGCCGGGCGGGAGCGGGCAGACCTCGCGAGCCTGCAGGCGGCCCTGTCCGAGGCGGAAGCCGAAGGGTCGCGGATGCAGCGGGCGGAGCGGGACGTCTACCGCCGGCGGGAGAACAACCTTTCGGTCCTTTCCCGGCTGCGGGAGAGCCAGCCGGCCTTTGCGTCGGCGGCCGGACGCCATGCGATGCTGCTGCGGCTTTACCAGACGGCGGCGGGGGGGATCGCCGGCAAAAAGCGGCTTTCGTTTGAGGCGTATGTCCAGGCGGCCTATTTCGAGCGGGTGATCCGGGAAGCCAACCGGCGGCTGCAGGTGATGTCGTCCGGGCAGTATAAGCTGCTGCGGGCGGACGAAAAGGAAGGGGCCGCCCAGATGGGGCTGTCGCTCAATGTGCTGGATTATTATACCGGCAGGGTGCGCAGCGTCAGGACCCTTTCGGGGGGCGAGACGTTTATGGCGGCGCTGGCGCTGGCGCTGGGGCTTTCGGACGTGATCGCGATGTCCTCCGGCGGGGTGCAGCTGGAGACGATGTTCATCGACGAAGGGTTCGGCTCCCTGGACAGCGGCGCCCTCGACCTGGCGCTGCGGATCCTCTCCGACGTTTCGGACGGGAAGCAGCTGGTCGGCCTGATCTCCCACGTCCCGGAGCTGTCGGCGCGGATCGACCGGAAGGTCCGGGGCCGGAAGACGGCGGCGGGCAGCCGGGTGGAGCAGGATTAGCGCGTTAGGCATGGGAAAAGGCAGGGGTATCTCTGCCTTTCCGCTTGACACGATGGCCAAATAATAGTATAATATAGTTAGAATTTTACTATGGAGGTGGGAATATGATCATTCGTCCTTCTGCTGCAATCCGGCAAAATTACAACGAAATTGCAGAAACCTGCCGTGAGACGGCTGAACCGGTTTTCCTGACCAAAAATGGCGAAGGGGATCTGGTCGTGATGGATATTGAAACGTATACCCGGAGGGAGAAGATGTTGCAGCTGCGGGAGGAACTGCTGGCAGTGGAAGAAGCCCGACTGCATGGGAAGAAGGGGTATTCAATTGAGGAAGTTGTAAAAATGATGGATCAGGCGATTCAGGAGACGGTAAAAGGTGGAAAATAAATTTCACATAGAGGTATCGGCCAGAGCGGCGCAGATGTTTACTGCCCACCTGGCCTACTGGGCGCAATATGGCGCTGGCCCGGCTGATAAACTACGGGATGCTTTTTTGAAAGCACTTCAGTCGTTGGAATGGATGCCTGAAAGATGCCCTTGGCTGAAAGATAATTATATCCCATATCATAAATACAGATTCCTTTTATTTGAAAAACGGTACATGATTATTTTTCAGCTGGACGGTCAGATAGTTTATGTAGATTATGTACTGGATTGCCGTCAGGATTACAGGTGGCTGATACGTTAAAAGGCAGGGAATTACCCCTGCCTTTTTTACCTCCTCGCTTCCTTCTCCACCCGCCGGACATACTCCGCCACATCTTCCGGCGGGTCGGGGGCATACAGCAGCCCGTAGGGGATGGTGAAGTCCCAGTTCACCGGGAGCGCTTTCAGCCCCGGGTGGACGTCCTTCCAGCACTCCAAGGTCAGCAGCAGCGTCCCCGTCTCGGCCGCCCGGTTGAAGACCGAGACGTCGTAAAACCGCCCGGTGTCCAGCAGGGTGAGCCGGGGGCAGCGCTCCGTTAAAAAGGCGCGGATGCGGTCGTTGATGCCGGAGTCCCCCTCCGGAACCATCATCATCGTCTGGCCGTCGAGGTCGGGGAGGGTGAGAGACTCTTTCGCCGCCAGCGGGTGGGAACGGGGGACGGCCACCATCTTGCGGTACCGCCCCAGCTCCAGAAACCGGCACTGGGCGAGCCAGCTTCTGGAGTCGCAGACCCCGATGATAAAGTCAAACCGCTTCCCCAGGCTGGCGATCACCCCTTCGATGCCCGCCGCGTCGTCCTCGAACGGGACGATGTGCAGCCTGTACCCGGGGAACGCCCCGCCCACCTTCGCCCAGATGTCCATAAAGGGCCGGGCGGGGTTTAACAGCGACGTCCCGACGCAGAAGGTCTTCTCCCACTCTTCCGCCGCCTGCCGCGCTTCCCGCACCGCCTCCCGGGAGAGGGCGGTTATTTTTTCCGCCTCCCGGCGGATGACCGTCCCGGCGGGGGTCAGCCTGACCCCGCGGGAGGTGCGGTCGAACAGCCGGAGCCCCAGCTGGCTTTCCAGCGCGTCGACCTGTTTTTTGACTGCCGTCGGGGAGATATAGAGGGCGTCCGCCGCCCGGGTGAAGCTGCCGCTTGCCGCCGCCGCCAGGAAGGTGTCCAGTTTGGGGTCGTACATTTCCGTTGCCTCCTGTATAAACTTTTGGTTAATACTACGATAACATATTGGGGATTCCCTGTCAAGGGGGGCGGGGGTATAATACAGGTAAGCAAACCGGAAAGGGGAATGTATATGCCGGATATCCATATGACCGAAAAAGCAAAAGAAAACCACCGCCGCTATTTTGGCACCGAGCTGCCGCCGCTCGCCCAGACCGACCCGGAGTTCGCCGGGCGGCTGTCCAACTTCCTGCTGGACGAAGTGCCTGCTGAGAGTAAGCTCCCCGAGCGGAGCCGGATGCTGGCGATTCTGGCGGCGCTGCTGGGCTGCCAGGGGCTGGAGGAATTTAAGCGGATGCTGCCGGCGGCGCTGACCGCCCTGACCCCCACCGAGGTGAAGGAGACGGTCTACCAGTCGGCCGCCTACCTCGGCATCGGCCGCACCTACCCCTTCCTCGGGGCGGTCAACGAGGCGCTCCTGAGCCGGGGCGTCCCGCTGCCGCTTCCGCCCCAGGCGGCCACCACCCTGGAAGACCGGGTGGAGAAAGGGGAGGCGGCGCAGGTCGCGATCTTCGGCGAGCAGATGAAGGGGTTTGCGGATTCCGGCCCGGAGGAGTCAAAGCACATCAACCGCTGGCTCTCCGGCAACTGCTTCGGCGACTACTACACCCGCGGCGGGCTGGACCTGCGGGACCGGGAGCTGATCACCTTCTGCTTCCTCGCTTCCCTTGGCGGGTGCGAGCC
Source organism: uncultured Clostridia bacterium (assembly GCA_944388825.1). Taxonomy (GTDB): domain Bacteria; phylum Bacillota; class Clostridia; order Oscillospirales; family Ruminococcaceae; genus Faecivivens. The sequence goes on from CALXKG010000033.1 coordinate 16,691, forward strand.
GCAGCTTACTTCCCACGCCGCCGGGAATATGCGGATCGGCAACGGCAAGGCCTTCCTCATCGACGCCATCTCCCAGTGCCTGCCCTATATCGGCTATCCGCGGAGCCTCAACGCCCTGCGGTGCGTCAACGCAAGCGTAACGAATAATGAATAATAAATATTGAAGAATGAATAATGGCGGATTGAAACGCTGCGCGTTTCTCCATTTTAAAATGAAGGCCGCTTGCGGCCAATCCATCATTCTTCATTATTCATTTTTCATTCTTCATTTAACTTATTTAGGGGTGTGTACCGTGACTTTTTTGCAAAAATGGATCGAGCCCAAAAGGCCCATCCCGCCGGAGCGGCAGCGGTATGACGACCGCGCCCTTTTCCGGCTGACCCTGCCGATCATCGCCGAGCAGCTGCTCGCCGTGCTGGTCGGCATCGCCGACACGCTGATGGTCAGCTACGCCGGGGAGGCGGCGGTGTCGGGGGTGTCGCTGGTCAACCAGCTGTGCACCGTCGTGATCTTCGTCTTTTCGGCGATGGCGGCGGGCGGGGCGGTCATCGCCAGCCAGTATGTCGGCCGGGGCGACCGGAAAAACGGGCGTCTGGCCGCCGGGCAGCTGGTGCTGTCGGTGACGGTGATCGCGGCAGCCCTCACCGCCTTTACCCTCCTCTTTGGCCGTCCGGTCTTCCTCGCCCTCTTCGGGCCGGTCGAGCCGGCGGTGTACGACGCCGGGATGGTGTACCTGCGGATCAACGCCTTTTCGTTTATCCCGCTGGGGCTGTACAACGCCTGCGCCGGGCTTTACCGCAGCATGGGCCGGACAAGGGCGGTCATGAACGTCTCGATCGTGATGAACGGCATCAACGTCGTCGGCAACGCGATCGGCGTCTTCGGGCTGCACGCCGGGGTCGCGGGCGTCGCCTGGCCGACCTTTATCTCCCGCACCTTCGCGGCCGCGGCGATGCTCTGCCTGTTGGCCGGGCGGGAGAACGAGCTGCGGTTCCGCCTGCGGGACGCCCTGCGGCCGGAGTGGAAGATGCTCCGGCGCATCTTCCATGTCGCGCTCCCCAACGCCCTGGAAAACGGGCTGTTCCAGCTGGCGAAGGTGGCCTTGAGCGCGATCGTCTCCACCTTCGGCACCGTCCAGATCGCGGCCAACGGGGTCGCCCAGAGCTTCTGGTCGGTGGCGGCGCTGTTCAGCAGCGCGATGGGCCCGGCCTACATCACCGTCGTCGGGCAGTATATGGGGGCCGGGGACGTGGAAGGGGCCGACTACTACATGAAGAAGCTGACCCGCATCACCTACCTCGGCGGGGCGGTCTGGAACGCCGCCTTTTTCGCGGTGACGCCGCTGCTGCTGCAGCTGTACGACTTAAGCGGGGAGACGGTGTCGCTGATCATCCTGCTCTGCGGGCTGCATAACTTCTTCTGCACGCTCTTTTCGCCCGCCGCGTTTGCCCTCTCCAGCGGCCTGCGGGCGGCGGGGGATATCCGGTTCAACCTCTTTGCCGCCCTCTTTTCGACGGTCGTCTGCCGGGTCGTGCTGTCGGTCATCCTGGGGCTGTGGCTCCGGATGGGGGTCGTCGGCATCACGCTGGCGATGGCCGGGGACTGGGCGGTCAAGGCGGCGCTGGTCGCCGTCCGGTACAAAGGCGGGAAGTGGAAACGCTTTAAGCTGATCTAATATGCAAGCATAACGAATAATGAATATTGAATATTGAATAATGAATAATGGAGGATTGAAACGCTGCGCGTTTCTCCATTTAAAATGAAGGCCGCTTGCGGCCAATCCATCATTATTCACTATTCATTTTTCATTTTTCATTCTTCATTAATATAATATGCGAAAGCGCCCGGCAGGTTCCATCCCACCGGGCGCATATTTTATTCAGCCGCTACGTTCCCCGACTGCGCGCCGCCTCGCGCTTCCAGCCGGGAGATCAGCCAGATGGCCGTAAACCCAGCCGCCAGCGCCGCCGGGCAGACCAGCCAGTCGAGGCCGGCGGGGATCCCGGGGAAGATCTCGGCCACCGACGCCAGCATGAACCCCAGGATGATGAGGTAGGTCCCCTGCGGGTGCCGCTTCATCGCCGTCTCCAGCACCTTGGTGGTCAGGATGACCCCCAGCGCCAGCCCTGCCCCCAGCGGGATCAGAAAGGGGAAGTAGAGCTCCCCGATCGCCTTCATCGTCTCGTCGTAAAGGCCCATCATCAGCAGCAGGTAGCTGACGCTGATCCCCGGCAGCACCAGCGCCACCGCCGCGATAAACCCGGCGGCCAGCAGCCAGATAAAGCTGCCGACCCCCGCCTCCATCATCGAATCGGCGCTCGGCCCTTCCGGCAGGAAGGAGAGGGCGCTGACGCAGAGGATGCCGGCGGCCACATAGACCGGCTGCCGCCAGTCAAACCGCTCCACCTTCGCTTCCTTACAGATCATCGGGACGCTGCCCGCCACCGCGCCGATAAAGAAGTAGAGCATCGGCATCCGGCAGGCCTCGATCAGGTCCCCCAGCGGCTGGGCGAAGAGCAGCGCCCCCGTCCCGCCCCCGAGGGCGAAGAGCAGCAGGAAGAAGAAACTCTCCTTCTTATGCTTGAAAAACGAGCTGACCGAGCTGACCAGCCGGTCGTAGACGCCCAGAATCATCGCCATCGACCCGCCGCTGACCCCCGGCACCAGCATCGTCCCGCCGACGATCAGCCCTTTGACAAAGGTCAGGGCCGCGCCGTCCTTTTTCCCGTTCATGTCCTTAAGATCCCGTCCCTTCCGGCCATCGTGCATTCCATCCATCCATTATAGGAGCGGGGGGACGGCCTGTCAACCGGGCAGGGGCTTTTTTTACAGATTATTCAGATGTGCCGCCGCCCGCAGGCGGGTTTTCCGGGGCTTTTCCCCGCCGTTTGACCGGTCGGGTAGACTTTACAAAAATTTCACCGGAATCTTTCACCACTTTTTTCCAAAAACCCCTTGTACTTTTGCCAAAAATGGTGTACAATATAGGCAAATAAATCATTGGAGGTTTATTATCATGGCAGTAAAAGTTGCAATCAATGGTTTTGGCCGCATTGGCCGTCTGGCTTTCCGTCAGATGTTCGGCGCTGAAGGTTACGAAGTCGTCGCGATCAACGACCTGACCTCCGCCAAGATGCTCGCCCACCTGCTCAAGTACGACACCGCGCAGGGCAGCTACGGCTCCGCTTTCAAGCCCGCCCAGCACACCGTCGATTACCATGAGGGTGAAGGCGAAGACAACTACATCGTTGTCGACGGCAAGAAGATCGTCATCTACGCGATCAAAGACGCTTCCGAGTGCCCCTGGGGCCAGCTCGGCGTTGACGTCGTCCTCGAGTGCACCGGCTTCTACACCTCTAAGGCGAAAGCCGAAGCCCACATCAAGGCCGGCGCCCGCAAGGTCGTTATCTCCGCTCCTGCCGGCAACGACCTGCCCACCATCGTTTACAACGTCAACCACGAGACCCTGACCAAGGAAGACAACATCATCTCCGCCGCTTCCTGCACCACCAACTGCCTGGCTCCGATGGCGAAGGCCCTCAACGACTACGCGCCCGTCCAGTCCGGTATCATGACCACCGTCCATGTGTACACCGGCGACCAGATGATTCTCGACGGCCCGCAGCGCAAAGGCGACCTCCGCCGTGCCCGCGCCGGCGCCCAGAACATTGTCCCGAACTCCACCGGCGCCGCCAAGGCGATCGGCCTGGTTATCCCTGAGCTGAACGGCAAGCTGATCGGCTCCGCCCAGCGCGTCCCCGTCCCCACCGGCTCCACCACCATCCTGGTTGCGGTCGTCAAGGGCAAGGACATCACCAAGGAATCCATCAACGAGGCGATGAAGGCCGCTGCCAACGAGTCCTACGGCTACAACGACGAGCAGATCGTTTCCTCTGACGTCATCGGTATGCGCTACGGCTCGCTGTTCGACGCCACCCAGACGATGGTCGCGAAGATCGACGACGACACCTATCAGGTCCAGGTCGTCTCCTGGTACGACAACGAGAACTCCTACACCAGCCAGATGGTCCGCACCATCAAGTACTTCGCGGAAAACTGCTGATTATAAAGCGTTTCAAGCGTAGTCTCGCTGCATAGGGATTAAGGATGTGCTGCTGCTTGAAAAGGGCAGCAGCACATTTTTTCATGTATACCAGTTCCGGACGGGTAACGTTTGGTAAAATAGAAAGGAATGAATCGACAAATGACTTATTCTTCTAAGATTGAAGATATGTGCGTCGTCGCGAAGGGCCCGAAGCACGGCCCCGCCCCCATCCCCGAAGAAGGCAAATGGGTAAAAGCGTACGAAATTAAGGACATCTCCGGCCTGACCCACGGCGTCGGCTGGTGCGCGCCCCAGCAGGGCACCTGCAAGCTGACCTTAAACGTCAAGGACGGCGTCATCGAAGAGGCCCTCGTCGAGACGATCGGCTGCTCCGGCATGACCCACTCGGCGGCGATGGCGGCGGAGATCCTCCCCGGCAAGACCATCCTCGAAGCCCTCAACACCGACCTCGTCTGCGACGCGATCAACGTCGCGATGCGGGAACTGTTCCTCCAGATCGTCTACGGCCGCAGCCAGACCGCTTTCTCGGAAGACGGCCTGCCCATCGGCGCCGGGCTGGACGACCTCGGCAAGGGCCTCCGCTCCCAGGTCGGCACCATGTACTCGACCAAGCTCAAAGGCGTCCGCTACCTCGAGATGGCGGAAGGCTATGTCCTCAAGTGCGCGCTCGACGAGAACGACGAAGTCTGCGGCTACCAGTTTGTCAAGCTGGGCAAGATGCTGGAAGACATCCGCCACGGCGCCGACCCCACCACCGCCTACAACAAGAACATCGGTACCTACGGCCGCTTTGACGGCGCCGCCAAGTACATCGATCCCCGCGAAGAGTAATCAAGGAGGCTTACGAAGATGGCTGTTTTTGAAGGACAGGAAAGAAGAATGCCCAAAATTGAGGCATGTCTGAAAGAATATGGCTTTGAATCCCTCGACGCTGTCCGGGATTACTGCCTCGAAAAGGGCATCGACGTCGACAAGATCGTCAAAGGCGTCCAGCCCATCGCGTTTGAGAACGCCACCTGGGCGTACACCCTCGGCGTCGGCATCGCGCTGAAGAAGAACTGCGTCAAGGCCGCGGACGCCGCCCACTACATCGGCGTCGGCCTCCAGGCCTTCTGCGTCCCCGGCTCGGTCGCCGAGCACCGCCAGGTCGGCCAGGGCCACGGCGACCTGGGCTCGATGCTGTTAAGCGAAGAGACCGAGTGCTTCTGCTTCCTCGCGGGGCATGAATCCTTCGCCGCCGCGGAAGGCGCGATCGGCATCGCCCGCAACGCCAACAAGGCCCGCAAGAAACCCCTCCGGGTTATCCTCAACGGCCTGGGCAAAGACGCCGCGATGATCATCTCCCGCATCAACGGCTTCACCTACGTCCAGACCGAGTACGACCAGTTCACCGCTGAGCTGAAGGTCGTCAAGGAGACCGCGTACTCCGACGGCGAGCGCGCGGCTGTCCGCTGCTACGGCGCCAACGACGTCAACGAAGGCGTCGCGATCATGCAGGCGGAGAAGGTCGGCGTCTC
>CALXKG010000034.1 GCA_944388825.1 uncultured Clostridia bacterium
CCGATGTCCGCCATCTTGCCGCCCAGCCAGAGGGGCGAGAGGTCGGTGAGCGCCGCCACCGGCAGCACACAGGCGATGTAGGGGACAAACAGTAAAAACAGGCAGGCCAGGATATTCCCCCAGAAGAGCTTCCCCCTTGTCACCGGCAGCGCGTGGAAGACGTCCAGCGCCCGGCGGTTGTCGAGGTAGGAGAAGACCACCATCGGGATGACGGCCGACGCCCCCAGGAAGATCAGGTAGCAGAGGATGATCAGCTCGGAGCCGCCCCATACCGTCCGGTAGGTGAAATCGGTGGACGCGTAGTCGATGAGCGCCGCCAGCGGCCCGAAAACCGCCATCGCGATGATATACAGGATAAACGGGGTGCGGCAGCGGGAAACGGTGTCCCGGAAGACCGCGCCGGTGGAATTGATGGGCGGATGGACCGCCGGTTTAGTCATGGAAGAGGACGTTTGCGTCATATCCCATCACCTCCATTTCATACAGGAAGACTTCTTCCAGCGTCAGCGGCACCGCTTCGACCGCCGCCGGCCGGAAGGGGGCGAGTTTGGCCCGGATCTCGTCCAGGTCCCCCCGGACGATCAGCGTAAAGAACCTGCCCCGCACCTCCATCGCCATCACCGGGAGGGTCTTTTCCAGTTCCTCCCGGCCGACTTCTTCCAGGAACACCGCCTGCACCTTGTGCACCTCGCCCTTTAAGCTGTCGAGGTCCTTGGAGTAGAGCAGCCGCCCCTTGTGGAGGATGCCGACCGTGTCGCAGATCTCGTCCAGCTCTTTTAAGTTGTGGCTGGAAATGACGGCGGTCATCTGGCGGCCGGCCACCGCGTCGCAGATCACCTTGCGGACGACCTGCCGCTTGACCGGGTCGAGGCCGTCGAAGCACTCGTCCAGCATGATCAGCTGCGGGCGCGCCGCCATCGCCAGCATAAAGGCCGCCTGCCGCTTCATCCCTTTGGAGAAGGCGCCGATCTTCTTTTTCTCCGGCAGCGCGAACGCCTCCGCCAGCTCCGCGTAGACCCCGTCGTCAAAGGCGGGGTAAAAGCGCTTGTAAAACCGCTTCATCACCTGGAGGGTCGACTGCTGGATAAACCACGGCTCGTCCGCCACCAGCAAGATCTTCTCTTTCACCGCCGGGTTTTCATAGACCGGCTCCCCCCAGACGCTCAAATGCCCTTCCTCCGGCTCGTAGATGCCGGAAAGGCAGCGCATCAGCGTCGATTTGCCGGCCCCGTTGGAGCCGACCAGGCCGTAGATCGAGCCTTCGTTTACCGTGAGGCTCACGTCGTCCAGCGCCCGGAAATCGCCGAACCGCTTGACCAGGTTTTCACACCGGATCATCTTCCTTCACCCTTTCCCTTTCAGTTTTTCCCCCATTTTCCATATTCCCCGTTCCCGCCGGCGGGGGGCCGGCCAGGCCGAAAACCGCGTCCACCGCGCCGTGCAGCTCCCCGGCCGACAGCCCGAGCGATTTGGCGCGGGAAACCGTCTCCTGAAATTCCAGCAGGGCCTTGCGGCGGACTTCCTTTAACTGTACCGCGTCCCCGCGGATAAAGCTGCCCCGGCCGGGCACCGAGTAGGTGATGCCGTCCGCCTCCAGCTGGCTGTAGGCTTTGGCGACGGTGTTGGGGTTGATGCCCAGCTCCCGCGCCAGCGACCGGACGCCCGGCAGCTGGTCGTCGGGGGACAGGACGCCCATGCCGGTGAGCCGGATGACCTCGTCCTTGAGCTGCTGGTAGATGGCCCCCCGGCCGCCCCGCAGATCGATCTGAAACATACTGTTCCCTCCCTCCGTACTATCTGTATTATCCTTGCTAGTACAGTTATAGTATAGCATGGGGAGAAGCAGCTGTCAAGGGGGAAAATGGGCGGCGGATGACGGCCCTGCATCTTATCCCGGGCATATCCCGCCCGTTTCCCGCATACCTTCCACCAGAAAGGGGTGGGCTGTATGGGGACGACGATCCATTTCCCCCAGGCGGGGACAGGGCTTTTGACGGGGGCGCCGACGGAGACGGTTTCGGACACGGCTTCCGTTCCGGCGGCTGAACCGGCAGCTGAACCGGCGGCGGAAATGAAAACGCCGCCCGTCCCCCGGCCGCTGTCCGGCTGGAAACCGGCGGTGACGGCGGCGCTCTGGGGGATCGCGGCGGCGGGGGTCTGGCTCGGCTGCCGGGGGGAGGCCGAACCGGCGGGCTTTCTGCGGGAAGGGGTACTGGCGGCGGCGCTGGCGCTGTTTTCCGGGTGGTGCGGCCTTTCGCCCGCCGGGCAGCCGGGTATCGCGGCGGCGGCGCTCTTTTACGCCCTCCGGCTGGGCGGTATCGCGGCCGGTATCCTGGGCGCCGAACTGGGAATCGGACCGGGAGCCGAACCGGGAGCCGAACTGGGAGCCGAACTGGGAGCCGAACTAGGAGTGCGGGAGGCGGCGCTGGCGCTCGCCCCGTACGCCTTATCCCTCTCGCTGCTGCTGTTTGAGGCGGCGGACGGGATAATTTCCACCTTCCGGGTCGCCAGGCAGCTGTCGGGCGGGAAGGGGGCCGGGGCGGGGAAGTTTGTCCTGCGGACGCTGCTGCGGGCGGCCGCCGCCGGGGGCGTCTGGGCGGCGGCCTGCGGGATCGGGAGCGGGGCGCTGGGGCGGATGTGAACGGGAGGGCGGCTAGCCCTCCAGCCCCAGCTCTTCCCGCGCATAGGCGATCTCCCCCTCCGACAGCGCCCGCACCTCGCCCGGGTCCCCCGACAGGGTGATCGTCCGGTAGCCGCCGCCCAGGTGCAGAAACCAGCGGATATAGGGTTTGTGGTCGTAATAGCCGATCACCGACAGCTCGCCGGAAGAATGCCCCGCCAGCAGCTCGAACAGGCTGTCGTCCCGGTTAAAGGCCTCTTCGGTGAACTTCTGCCCGAGGAATGCGGTCAGGATCTCCGCCGGTTCCGGGAGGCCCTGCCCGCCGGACGCTTCCATCAGCGTCAGCAGCGTCTCGCCGTCCAGCAGGTGTTCGCCCGGCGGGATGTCCAGGGTGTCGCTGGTAAACCGGTCGCGGAAGGTCCATTCCATCCCGCCCAGGGCGTCCACGATCTCCGCCGCGTCCGCCTTTGAAAGGCGGAGGTAGGAAAGGTCTTCCATCCCCAGCAGCCCCGCCGCCGCGTCCGCCGCCCGGGCGGCCGACTCCGACGCGGCGGACAGCAGCGTCCCGTCCGGGGTGACCGCCCCGTCCGGCAGCGAAAGGATGGTCATGACGCCGTTTTGCGGGTCGATGCGGACAAGCCAGAAAAACGCCCGCCCCGGGTCCCCTTCCCCGCCGCAGAGGACGAGCAGCGTCCCCGCGTCGGCGGCGGAGGGGCGGTAGTGAAGCAGCGAAAGGTCGGACTGCCCGCCGGAAAGGGCGGCGTCCGGCTCTTCCCGGCCGGAGAGCGAAAAGGCCCCCAGCAGGATCGCGCCGAGGATCAGCATACTCGCCCCGAACGCCGCGAAAAAGGCGGCCATGCCGCCCGGCTCCCGGCGCTTTTTCTTTTCAGGGGATGGGAGGGTGTCTTCGTACAGCCGCCCATAGCCGCCGTCCCGTTCCCGCAGCGCGCGGGCGATCTCTTCCATCAGTTCTTCTTCGTCCGGCATGGCGCACCTCCTGCCCGCGGCGTGTGTTCTCATCTCCCAGTATAGGTGGGCCGGGGCGCGAATATGCGCGGATGGGGGCGGGGAACGGAAAAAAGACTTGACATGGAGTAAACTCCAGGGTATAAAATAAAGGAAAGGCAAGATCCGACACCGTAAAACAGAAAGGATGGTCCATATGGATAAAATCAGGCT
>CALXKG010000035.1 GCA_944388825.1 uncultured Clostridia bacterium
CCAGTTTCCGGGCGGCTTCCAGGATGGTGGTGCCGGGCTCGACTGAAACCGGGATGTTGTTGATTTTCAGATTGATCATCTTGGCTGTCCTCCCTGGTTATTTCTTGCTGATCGCGCCGAATCTGCATTTTTCCATGCAGGCGCCGCACTTGATGCACTTGGAATTGTCGATCACATGGGGCTTCTTGACGGTGCCGGAGATCGCGCCGACCGGGCAGTTGCGGGCGCAGAGGGTGCAGCCTTTGCACTTGTCGGGGTCGATGGTGTACTTCATCAGGTGTTTGCAGACGCCGGCGGGGCAGGTCTTATCCTTGATATGGGCGATATACTCGTCGCGGAAGTAACGCAGCGTCGAGAGGATCGGGTTCGGGGCGGTCTGGCCGAGGCCGCACAGGGCGTTGTTCTTGACATAGTAGCAGAGCTCTTCCAGCTTGTCCAGGTCTTCCATCGTCGCCTGGCCGCGGGTGATCTTGTCGAGGATCTCGTACATCCGCTTGGTGCCGACCCGGCAGGGGGTACATTTGCCGCAGGACTCGTCGACGGTGAACTCGAGGAAGAACTTGGCGATATCGACCATGCAGGTGTCCTCGTCCATGACGATCAGACCGCCGGAGCCCATCATCGAGCCGATGGCGATCAGGTTGTCGTAGTCGATCGGGACGTCCAGATGCTCGGCCGGGATACAGCCGCCGGAGGGGCCGCCGGTCTGGGCCGCTTTAAACTTTTTGCCATTCGGGATGCCGCCGCCGATCTCCTCGATGATCTCCCGGAGGGTGGTGCCCATCGGGACTTCGACCAGGCCGGTGTTGTTGATCTTGCCGCCGAGGGCGAAGACCTTGGTGCCCTTGGACTTTTCGGTGCCCATCGAGGCGAACCAGTCGGCGCCCTTGAGGATGATCTGCGGGACGTTGGCGTAGGTCTCGACGTTGTTGAGGATGGTCGGCTTCTGGAACAGGCCCTTGAGGGCGGGGAAGGGGGGACGGGGTCTCGGCTCGCCGCGGTGGCCTTCGATCGAGGTCATCAGCGCGGTCTCCTCGCCGCAGACGAACGCGCCGGCGCCCAGCCGCAGGTCGATGTCAAAGTTAAAGCCGGTGCCGAAGATGTCCTTGCCCAGCAGCCCGTACTCCCGCGCCTGTTTGATGGCGATCTGGAGGCGGTGGACGGCGATCGGGTATTCGGCGCGGACGTAGATGTAGCCCTGGGAAGCGCCGATCGCGTAGCCGGCGATGGCCATCGCTTCCAGCACGACGTGGGGGTCGCCCTCCAGGATCGAGCGGTCCATGAACGCGCCGGGGTCGCCCTCGTCGGCGTTGCAGCAGACGTACTTCTGGTCGGCCTCATTGACCGCCGCGAAGCTCCATTTCCGCCCGGTCGGGAAGCCGGCGCCGCCGCGGCCGCGCAGCCCGGAGGCGAGGACGGTGTCGATGACCTGCTGGGGGGTCATTTCGGTCAGCACCTTGCCCAGCGCCGCGTACCCGTCGACCGCGATGTATTCGTCGATGTTTTCGGGGTTGATGACGCCGCAGTTTCTGAGCGCGACCCGGTGCTGCTTGGCGTAGAAGTTGGTCTCGTTGAGGGACTTGACGTTGTTGCCCTCCTGGACCGTCTCCTGGTAGAGCAGCCGTTTGACGATACGGCCTTTGAGCAGGTGCTCCTGGACGATCTCATGGGCGTCCGAGGGCTTGACCTCCGAGTAGAAGGAGCCTTCGGGGTAGATGATCATGATCGGGCCTAACGCGCACAGGCCGAAGCAGCCGGTCTTGACGACCTTGACTTCTTCGGTGAGCCCCGCCGCCTCGATCTCTTTTTCCATCTCATCGATGATCAGCTGGCTGTTGGAGGAGGAACATCCGGTGCCTCCGCAGACGAGAACGTGTGAACGGTACATGCTGTTTCCTCCTTATTTCATAGTGCCGATGCTGCCGATGGTCAGCTCGCTGACCACCTTGCCGTTGACCAGGTGGTCGTTTACGACCTGGACCGCCTTTTCGGGGTTCATTTTGACGTAGGTGGTGACCCGCCCGTCCGGCTCGTACACCTCGACGATCGGCTCGTACTGGCAAAGGCCGATGCAGCCGGTCTGGGTGACCATGACGTTCTGGAGGCCGCGTTTGGCGACCTCGTCGGTAAAGGTGGTCAGCACCGGGCGCGCCCCGGCGGCGATGCCGCAGGTGGCCATGCCGACGACGACGCGGATGTTATCGGGGGAGTTTTCCTTGCGCAGATGGACATTGGTCCGCGCACGGTCCCGAATGGCTCTGAGTTCTTCCAGACTCTTCATATCGTTTACGTCCTTTCTAAATTTTCGCTTTTGATCAGGTTATACGGTTTTATTCTTCCGGCCCCGGGTCTTGCAGCTCCGCTTCCCCTTCCGTCAGGGTGTCCCGGATAAACTGCACAACTTCCGGCGCGTCGATCGGCACATCCTCCAGCACTTCCTTGATCTCCCTGGTGTCGAGGACAAACTGCCGTCCGTCCAGCGTATGCCGGTAGACAAAGTCCATCTCCGGGTTCATCGAGATAAGGGTCACCATCGTCGAGACCATGTCCCCGACCGGCATCATGTCGATGTGGCCGGTGTGGTAAAAGGCGGTGGTGGTGGTCCCGGCGCCCAGGGTCGAATCGATCGAGAACGACCCGCCGGTCGCTTCGGCCGTCAGCTTGAAAAAGGAGATGCCAAGCCCCACCTTGCGGGTGGTGCGGGTGGTGAAAAAGGGGTCCATCGCATGGGCGACCTGTTCCTCGGTCATCCCGCAGCCGTTGTCGGCCACCGAAAGCCGGAGGGTCTTTTCCACCGTATCCTCTTCCATCGTGATCGTGACCAGCGACGCTTTGGCCCGGACCGAATTCTGGGCGATATCCAGGATATTTAAGGAGAGCTCCTGCATGGCGGCCTCCTTTTATCCTTATCCGACAAAGCCGAATTTCGCGAGGATCTTGTCGACGTCGTCCGGGACCAGTTTCCCGAAAACTTCGTCGTTGACGGTCATGACCGGCGCAAGGCCGCAGGCGCCGACACAGCGGCAGGCGTCGAGCGAGAACTTGCCGTCCGGGGTACATTCGCCGCCCTTGATGCCCAGCTTCTGCTGGAGCTTGTCGTAAACGTCGCCCGAGCCTTTGACGTAGCAGGCGGTGCCGAGGCAGACCGAGATTTTGTACTGGCCCTTCGGGTAGAGGGAGAACTGGGCGTAGAAGGTGACGACCCCGTAAACCTCTTCGAGCGGGATGTCAAGCCCTTCGGCGATCTGGGTCTGCACTTCCATCGGGAGATACCCGTAAAGCTCCTGCGCCTGCTGCAGGACGGGCATCAGCGCGCCCGGCTGGTCCTTGTGGGTCTGGATGATCTCCTGGAGCTTTTTGTGCTGCTCCGGCGTGTCCTTGAAGAGGACGCCGGCTTTTTTGCTGGCCATAGATTGTTACCTCCTTGTAAAACGACGTGCCGGGGCGCGTCAAAGATCTGACATTCCCGGCCGGCATAGCGGTGTAAAACTGCCCAAATGCCCGCCGGAACGGGCATTTGGAGTGTCAAAAATTGTCGAAACCTTTCAGAAAAAGCCTGAAAAGCAAACGCATTTTTTTCATTATAGCATGACGGCGGAAAAATTTCCAGTCCCCCCCTACCGAACATTTTCATGAAATTTTATAAAAAACTGACAAAATTGAAGCGGCCGGATGGTTAGTGCTTGCCTAACTGATAGAAATCATTTATACTGTATGGTAAAGGCTGACAAAAATTCCGGCTGCCCAGCCCCGGGCGCCCGGAGGAAGAAACCAACGCTTGTAAAACAGGAGGGAACCTATGAACGTTTCGGATGTCATGCGTGTGCTGGACGCGGAACTCATCTGCGGGGAAGAGTACCTGGAAACCGAGGTCCACGAGGCCTGCGGCTCGGACATGATGAGCGACGTGCTCGCCTATGTCAAGGACCAGGCAGTGCTGCTGACCGGGCTGGTCAATATCCAGACCGTCCGCACCGCCGATATGATGGATATGGTCTGTATCGTCTTCGTCCGGGGCAAGTCCCCCGACGCGGATATGATCGCCCTGGCGGAGCGCCGGGGGATGGTCCTTTTAAAGACCGCCCACCGGATGTTCACCGCCTGCGGCCTGCTCTGGGAAAACGGCCTGCGGGGAGGGAAAGGCGTTGAGCGCGTTAAAGTGGACCTATGAGGTAGACGGCACCGACTTCACCCGGGCGGGGGAGGCCTCCTCCAACGTCAAGAAAAAGCTGCGGGCGCTGGGCGTCCCGTCCGATGTCATCCGCAAGGTGTCGATCGCCCTGTATGAGGGGGAGATCAACATGGTCATCCACGCCAACGGCGGGGTCATCGACGTCGAGATGTCCCCCGACCGGATCGATATGACCTTAAAAGACACCGGTAAGGGCATCCCCGATATCGACAAGGCGATGCAGGCGGGCTATTCCACCGCCGCCGACGAGGTGCGTTCCCTCGGTTTCGGGGCCGGGATGGGGCTGCCCAACATGAAAAAAAATACCGACGAAATGCGGATCGAATCGACCGTCGGGGTCGGGACGACCGTCTATATGACTGTTTACATCTGACTGACGGCGGCCCTTTCCGTCCGGGCCCGCCGCGTTTTCAGGACGGGGAGGTAAATGTATCATGCAGGAGTTTTTCCATTCGGTCACGCTGGACCGGGATAAGTGCCAGGGCTGCATCAACTGCATCAAACGCTGCCCGACCGAGGCGATCCGGGTGCGGGGCAAAAAGGCCTATATCATCGCGGAGCGCTGTATCGACTGCGGCGAGTGCATCCGCGTCTGCCCCCACCACGCCAAAAAGGCGGTCACCGACAGCCTGGATATCCTGAAGGACTATGAGTATACGATCGCCCTGCCGGCCCCGTCCTTTATGGCGCAGTTTAACAACCTGGAGGATGTCGATATCGTGCTGGCGGCCCTTCTGGACTTCGGCTTTGACGCGGTCTTCGAGGTGGCGAAGGCGGCCGAGATCGTCTCGGCCGCGACGAGAAAGCTGATGCAGTCGGGGCGGCTCCCCCGGCCGGTCATCAGCTCCGCCTGCCCGGCGGTGACCAGGCTGATCCGGGTGCGGTTCCCCGGCCTCATCGACCAGATCCTGCCGCTCAACGCCCCGGTCGAGGTCGCCGCCCGGATGGCCAAGCGGGAAGCGGCGGCGAAGACCGGGCTGCCGCCGGAAAAGATCGGCGCGATCTTCATCACCCCCTGCCCCGCGAAGGTGACGGCGATCAAGATGCCGCTCGGCACCGGAAAATCGGCGGTCGACGGGGCGGTGGCCGTCAGCGACGTCTACCCCAGGCTCCTCTCCTGCATGAAGGAGACGGCGGAAGAGGGCGCGCTGCCCGCCCTTTCGCAGGCCGGCAAGATCGGCATATCCTGGGGCAGCAGCGGCGGCGAGAGCGCGGGGCTGATCAACGACAACTACCTGGCGGCCGACGGGATCGAGAACGTCATCCGGGTGCTGGAAGACCTGGAGGACGAAAAGTTTCAGGACGTCGACTTTATCGAGCTTAACGCCTGCTCGGGCGGCTGCGTCGGCGGGGTGTTAAACGTCGAGAACCCCTATGTAGCCCGCACCAAGCTCTACCGGCTGCGGAAGCTGATGCCGGTGAGCCTCAACCACCTGGAAGACCAGGACGACCCGGACGCGCTGCGGGATACCCTGCGGTGGGACACCGAGCTGGAATTCGTGCCGGTCCTGAAGCTGGACGACAATATGTTTGCCGCGATGCAGAAGATGGAACAGGTGGAACAGATCGTCGCGTCGCTGGAAGGGCTGGACTGCGGCTCCTGCGGCGCGCCCACCTGCCGGGCGCTGGCGGAGGACGTGGTGCGGGGGCTGGCGTCGATCGACGACTGTATCTTCTACTACAAGCGGCAGCATAAGAAGGAAAAGAAGTAATTTTGCGATTTTTTGGTGCTGCACACCCTTCATTGGCAGGCAGGGCAGCTGTGAAAGGCTTTGGAAGTACGGGTACGGTGCAAAAGCCAAGGGGCTTTGCTCCGTTGGATTCCCGCAAGCCCTTTAAAAAGGGCTTGACCCTAAACTTCTGATGGCGCACGTTCTGCCGGCACCGGAAAATGTGTATCCTGACCGATCAAAAGGAGGATGGGACCCAATGACCCCTCTGGAATTTGCGGAAAAATATAACCTCAAGGTGATCACCCCGGGCGACGGCAGCCGGGAGATCAAAGGCGCCTACTGCGGCGACCTCTTAAGCTGGGTGATGGGCCGGGCCAAAGAGGACGACGCCTTCATCACCGTCATGGCCAACATCAACACCATCGCCGTCGCGGTGCTGGCGGACGTCGCCTGCGTCATCCTCTGCGAGGGGGCGCACTTTGACGAGATGAGCATCCAGCGCGCCCGGCAGCAGGAGGTCTGCATCCTCGAGTCGGAGGAGCCATCCTTCCAGGTGGCGCTCAAGGTCGGCCGGGAGCTGGGGCTGTGAAAGGGTACTACGACCTGCACGTCCACTCCTGCCTCTCCCCCTGCGGGGACGAGGAGATGACGCCCGGTAACATCGTCGGGATGGCGCAGATACTGGGCCTGTCCATCCTGGCCGTCTCCGACCACAACACCGCCCGCCAGCTGCCGGCGGTCGACGCGCTCTGCAAAGAAGCGGGGATCCTGTTTGTCCCCGGCATCGAGATCTCCGCCGCCGAAGAGGCGCATATCCTCTGCCTCTTCCCCGACCTTCCGTCGGCGCTGGCAATGGGGGAGGAGGCGTACGCCGCCCTGCTGCCGGTCAAAAACCGGCCGGATATCTTTGGAAACCAGTTTATCTTGGACGAGAACGACCGGCCGGTGGGGGAGCTTTCCAAGCTGCTCATTAACGCCACCGCCCTTTCGATCGGCGAGGTCTTCAGGCGGGTGCGCGCCCACGGCGGCGTCCCCATCCCCGCCCACATCGACAAAAGTTCCTATTCGGTCATCGCGAGCCTCGGGGTCATCCCGCCGGAGCTGGGGGCAAAGACGGTCGAGGTGAGCGACGCCGGGCGGCAGAAGGGCTACCGCCCGCCGGAGGACGGGTACCGGGTCATCCACGACTCGGACGCCCACTGCCTGGACGTCTTCTGCGCCCACGAACCGGGGGAGCTGGAGCTGGACCGCTGGTCGGCCCGGGCGGTCGTGGAGCTGCTGCAAAGAGGGAAATAATCATCTGCCGCCGCCGTGCATACCACAGCGGCGGCTATTTTGAACAGGGCGTTTTTCCCGTCCGGGCTGTTCAGGGCGTTTCCGCACCCGGACTCCCGCCCCGGGACTTTTCCCTTCTGCCAGAGTATGCGCGGGCGGATATTTTGGAAACAGGAGCCGGCGCCGGCAAAAAACGCCGGTATGCGCGGCTTTTTTCCTTATAAATGATTTTTCCCCGCCGGGTGCGGAGAAAACGCAGGAAACCGGCCTGTAGACACTCCTCCCGGCGGATAATTCCAGTTGCAATTTGCAGAAAAATAAAGTATAATGTACAGTAAGCGGAGAAGGCGGAGAAGCCGATCTGGCAGACATTCCCTTCATCTGCTAAAAAATAAACAGAAAGACAAAATGAACGCGCCGCATGGCTGGGAAAGGGAAAGACCCGCCGGCGGCGTTTCGCAATCGTTTTTTTCCGCAGGGAAACGCCCTGCGGCGATGACAGAAAGGGAAATGGATATGGAAAACGAAGGAAGAGAGATCACCCAGGTCCTTCCGGCGCTCGCCATGCGCGGCATCGTCATGTTCCCGTCGATGACGCTCCACTTTGACGTCGGAAGGGAACAGTCGATGAAGGCGATCCGGGCGGCGATGGGGAAGGAAAAACGGATCTTCCTGGCGGCCCAGAAGGATTTCACCGTCGAAAGCCCGAAGGACGAGGATATCTATTCGGTCGGCGTGGTCGCGCGGATCGTCCAGCTGCTCAACAACGGCAACCAGTCGCTGCGGATCATGGTGGAAGGGCTTTACAAGGCCGAGGCGGTCCGCTATGATCTGACCGGCGAATACTATCAGGCGGAAGTGAAGCGGCTGTACGACAACGACGTCCTCGATGCCGACGACATCCAGCAGGAAGCGATGAAACGGGCGATGATCCACTCTTTCGACGAGTATGTCGAAATGATCCCGAAGATGCCGGAGGAGATCATCACCGCCGTCCTCTCCCAGAAGACGGTCAAAGGGATGTATGAAAAGATCGTCCAGAGCCTCTTTTTGCAGGTGGAGGATAAGCAGCAGCTGCTGGAAGAGCCCGACCTCGCGGCCCGGGTCGGGATGCTGGTCAGCGTCCTCGACCGGGAAGCCGCCGTCATGGGCTGGGAGCGGGATATTTACGACCAGGTCAAGGACTCGATGGACAAAAACCAGCGGGATTACTTCCTTCGGGAACAGCTGCGGGTCATCTCGGCCGAGCTGGGGGAAGGGGATTCCCCGATGGAGGACTCGATGTACTTCTCCGAGGCCATCCAGAACATCCAGCATATCACCGACGAGGCGAAGGAAAAGCTGCTCCGGGAGTGTGACCGCCTCTACCGCACCCCGCCCCAGTCCCAGGAGGGGCAGGTCATCCGCACCTACCTGGAGACGGTCACCGACCTGCCCTGGGATACCCTCAGCGAGGACCACAACGACGTCCTCCGCGCCGAGAAGATCTTAAACCGCGACCATTACGGGATGGAAAAGGTCAAAAAGCGTATTTTGGAGTCGATCGCCGTCCGGTCGCTGGCGCCGGAGATCAAAGGGCAGATCCTCTGCCTGGTGGGGCCGCCCGGCGTCGGCAAGACCTCGATCGCCAAATCGGTCGCCGAAGCGCTCGGGCGCAAATACGTCCGCATCTCGCTGGGCGGCGTCCGGGACGAGGCGGAGATCCGCGGCCACCGCAAGACCTATCTGGGGTCGATGCCGGGGCGGATCATCGACGCGGTCAAGCAGGCCGGAACCCGCAACCCGCTGATCCTGCTGGACGAGATCGACAAGATGTCCGCCGACTATAAGGGCGACCCGTCGTCGGCGATGCTGGAGGTGCTCGACCCGGAGCAGAACGTCTCCTTCCGCGACCACTACCTGGAAGTGCCCTTCGACCTTTCGGACGTCCTCTTCATCACCACCGCCAACGACGCCGGGATGATCCCCCGGCCGCTGCTCGACCGGATGGAGATGATCGAGATGGCCAGCTACACCCGGGAGGAAAAATGGCATATCGCCCGCCGCCACCTGCTGCCCAAACAGATGAAAAAGCACGGGCTGACCGGCTCGATGCTGCGGGTCAGCAAAAGCGGCCTGTACGCGCTGATCGACGGCTATACCCGCGAGGCGGGCGTCCGGCAGTTGGAGCGGGAACTGGCTTCCATCTGCCGCAAGGCGGCCCGGAAGATCGTCGCGGGCGAGGCGGAAAGCGTTTCCGTCACCGGGAAAAACCTCGAGTCCCTGCTGGGCATCCCCCGCTTTACCGACACCGCCCTCCAGAAGGAGGACCAGGTCGGCGTCGTCAACGGCCTGGCCTGGACGTCGGTCGGCGGCGAGACGATGGAGATCGAAGCGATCATCCTCCCCGGCACCGGCAAGATCCAGATCACCGGGTCCCTGGGCGAGGTGATGACCGAGTCGGCCCAGATCTCGGTCAGCCTGGTGCGGAGCCTGGCAGACCGGTACGGCATCGACCCCGAGTTTTACAAGAAAAACGATATCCATATCCACGCCCCCGAAGGCGCGGTCCCGAAGGACGGGCCGTCGGCCGGCGTGACGATGACTACCTGCCTGGTTTCGGCGCTTTCCGGGATGGCGGTCGACCACACCGTCGCGATGACCGGCGAGATCACCCTCCACGGGCGGGTGCTGCCGATCGGCGGCCTGCGGGAAAAGTCGATGGCGGCCTATGCGAGGGGCCTGAAGACGGTCTTTATCCCCTGGGACAACCAGAAGGACCTGGAGGAGATCGACGAGGTGGTCAAGGACCATATCACCTTTATCCCGGTCAAGGAGATCGGCGAGATCTTAGACCGGGTGCTGATCAAGCGCGCGCCGGTCGCGGCGGCTCCGTCGCTGCCCGCGCCGGATAAAGGCGTGCCGGAAGGGATCCCGTCGGTCATCCCCGGCGCCGAGCCCTCTTCGCCGCTGCGCGCGCAATGAGCTGCGCTCTAATGAATAATGAAAAATGAAAAATGAAGAATGAATAGTTTTGGATAGACTGCTTCGCAGTCTCGGTTTGAATATTGAATGAGATCAATAAGATAGAGAAATGCAGAGCATTTCTTTCCTATATTTTTCATTATTCATTATTCACTATTCATTCTTCATTCCGATAATATGGGGGGGGAGTATGAACTACCACAACGTATCATTTGAGGCGGCCTACGGCCTGAAACAGCAGATCCCGGTCTCCCGGCTGCCGGAGGTGGCCTTTTCGGGGCGCTCTAACGTCGGGAAGTCGTCGCTGATCAATAAACTCCTCGGCCGCAAGGCGCTGGCGCGGGTCAGTTCCGAGCCGGGCAAGACCGCGACCATCAACTTCTACAACCTGGACAACCAGCTGCACATTGTCGATCTGCCGGGCTACGGCTACGCGAAGGTGGGGCTTTCGGACAAGCAGCGCTGGGCCGGGCTGATCGAAGGGTATTTAAAGGACGAGCGGCGCAACCTGGGGCTGGTCGTCCAGCTTGTCGACATCCGCCGCCCGCCGTCGGAGCAGGATTTGCAGATGATCGGCTTTTTGCAGCAGATGGAGATCCCCTTTGTCCTCGCGCTGACCAAGGCGGACAAGCTGAACCGGCGGGAACGGGAGGCAAGGCTTTCCGCGATCGCGTCCGAGCTGCCGGCGGGGTGCGAGGAGACGGTCGTCATCCCCTTCTCGTCCTTGAGCGGCGAAGGGGTGGAGCCGCTGCGGGAGATCCTCGAGCAGCTTGTACAGTTTGCCTCCGAACACCCGGAGCTGCTCACCGGCCAGCCGGAGGCAGAACCTGCGGCGGAGGAGGCCCGGGACGAAGACGTTACAGTCGAGTATATCGGCTTTGACGGATAAAACCAGAAAAAGAAAAAGGAAAGGGGACTGTAAAATGGAATACTACAGCGTAAACGGGGCGTACCACCTGACCCTCGGCGGCATAGACGCCGTCGCCCTCGCGGAAAAGTACGGCACCCCCCTCTATGTGATGGAGGAGGATGTCGTCCGGGCGGCGATGCGGGCCTACCGGCAGTCGATGGAGCGGTTTTACGGCGGCAACGGCCTTGTCTGCTACGCCTCCAAAGCCTTCTGCTGCAAGGAGATCTACCGGATCGCGGCGGCGGAGGGCCTGGGGGCCGACGTCGTCTCGGGCGGGGAGATCTACACCGCCGCCAAAGCGGGCTTCCCGATGGCGAAGGCGGTCTTCCACGGCAACAACAAGACCCGGGAGGAACTGCGGATGGCGCTGGCCCTGGGCGTCGGGCGGATCGTCGTCGACAACTTCGAGGAGCTGAAGACCCTGGCGGCGCTCGCCTCCGAAAACGGCGTCCGGCCGGACATCCTGCTGCGGGTGACCCCCGGCATCGAGGCCCACACCCATAAGTTCATCATGACCGGGCAGAACGACTCCAAATTCGGCTTTATCCTCGAGACGGGCGAGGCGATGGAGGCGGCCAGGCAGGCGATCGGGACGCTGGCCGTCCGGCTGACCGGCGTCCATGTCCACATCGGCTCCCAGATCCACGAGGCCGCCCCCTTTATCCAGGCGGCGGAGCGGATGGTGCGGTTTATGGCGGACGTGCGGGCGGAGACCGGCTACACGCTGACCGACCTAAACCTCGGCGGCGGCTTCGGCATCCGCTACACCGGCGAGGACGACCCGGTCCCCTACGCGGCCTATATGCGGGACGTGTCGGGGGCGGTGCGGCAGGCCTGCGGGCAGTTAAACTTCCCGGTGCCGTTTATCCTGATGGAGCCGGGGCGGAGCATCGTCGGCGAAGCGGGCACGACGCTGTATACCGTCGGGTCGGTCAAGAAAATCCCGGGTATCCGGACCTACGTTTCGGTCGACGGCGGGATGGGGGATAACCCCCGGTACATCCTCTACGGGTCGAAGTATGAGTTCCTGCTGGCCAACCGGGCGGACGAGGCCCCGGCGGGGGAAGTGACGGTTGCCGGCAAATGCTGCGAGTCTGGCGACCTGCTGGGCGAGAATGTCCCGCTGCCGGAAGCAAAGCCGGGGGATATCCTGGCGGTGCGGTGCACCGGCGCGTACAACTATTCGATGGCCTCCTGCTACAACCGCAACCCCATCCCGCCGGTGGTGATGGTGAGAGA
Organism: uncultured Clostridia bacterium; assembly: GCA_944388825.1. Classification (GTDB taxonomy): domain Bacteria; phylum Bacillota; class Clostridia; order Oscillospirales; family Ruminococcaceae; genus Faecivivens. The sequence goes on from CALXKG010000035.1 coordinate 12,254, forward strand.
CGGCGAGGACCGGGTGATCGTCAAGGGGATGACCTACGAGCAGATCGTCGAAAACGATATCTGAATTTGCGGAAACGGCGTTCCAAAGCGGGACGCCGTTTTTTGGTGGAAATTTTTGCCGGAAAGGGGGAGACAACAGGCGGAAACTGTGGTATAATGGCGGTACCGGGGTTTTTCCGGGAATTTTGGACAAGGAGTGTTTTCGAGGATGAGCGCGAAAACGATCGGAACCGGGCTGCTGCTGGCGGGGGCGCTGACCTTCGGCCTTGCGGCGGCGCCGGCAGACCCCTACGGGGGGGTATACCGTTTGCTGAAACGGTAAATGCGGCGGCGGTTCAAACCGAACTGGATTTTTCGGATGCGGATACGCCTGCAAAGGGCGATGGGTATGCGTGGGACGCCAGTACCAATACCCTGACGCTCAGCAACTTTCAGATGAATGCTGCGGATGGAATTTCGTTTCCGGATGATGCGGACGTGACGATTAAGCTGGAAGGCGACAACGTTATCACCAGTGGGGGTTATGGCATTTACTGTGAGAATGATTTGACCATTCAGGGGGATGGGAGTTTAAAGGTTGACGCTGTGAACAGGGCAATTAATGCAGACGATTCCGTGACAATAGATATAGAGGGAGACATCTCGCTTACTTCTACTGACTCAGAGGGAATATATGCTTCTCAAGGAGTTGAAATTGCAGGAAATAATTTAACAATAAATTCTGATTCTTGCTCGATTTATTCTTTCTGAAGTTCTATAACAGTAGATGCGGAAGAGGATATAAATCTTACTTCTAGAGATTCATACGGAATATATGCTTATCAAGGAATTGAAATTGCAGGAAACAATTTAACAATCAATTCTGATTCTTGCTCGATTTATTCTTCCTGGAGTTCTATAACAGTGGATGCGGAAGGGGATATAAATCTTACTTCTAAAGATTCATACGGAATATATGCTTATCAAGGAATTGAAATTGCAGGAAACAATTTAATAATCAATTCTGATTCTTACTCGATTTATTCTTCCTGGAGTTCTATAACAGTGGATGTAGAAGGAAATATAGGCATTACATCTAACGAATTATACGGAATTTATACAGATGAAGAAATAGAAATTGCAGGGAACAACCTGACGATCATTGTCCCGGAAGACGGGGAAGCAATAGTTGGAGACCCCATCACCGCTACCCTTCACATCATAACCGTCCCGGCGGAGACCACCCTTGACCTGACCTGCCTGGAAGATTCGGATTCGTATACTTTATCTGTCCTGGATTACTTCTACGTCAACGGGACGCTGATCCTGCCGGAGGGTTTTGACGCATCGTCGGTTAAATTCTACGGCACCGGTACGGTCAAACAGGAAGGGAAAGAAGATTTCACCCCCACCGAAGCGGCTCCTCCTGAACCGGAACCCGAACCGGAGCCGGAACCGGAACCCGAACCTGATCCCGAACCTACGCCCGAACCCGCGGAAGAACCGGACGAGCCCGTTCTCACCGACACCACCCCGCCCGGCTTTATGGTGAACGGCGGCGGGACGGAGACATACACCCCCGGCGCGCCCGATTCCCCGATTACCGACGGGGCGGACGGGATGACCATTTCCCTCACCCGGCAGACGCTCTCCCACCTGATGGTCTACCGGCGGGATGCGGCGCTGTTTGACGGCTGGACGGCGGACGTATCCCTCCCCGGCGCGGCGGTGAAGGAACTGTATATCGCCCACAGCCACGGCTGCGGACTCCTCCTCCGCTTTACCCCGGCGGACAACCCCGACGGTTCCGGACGCCCGGCTTACCGGATCGAGCTCCTCTGCGTGAAAGACGGCGCCGAAACGCCGGTGACGCTGACGGCGGCCCCGCTGACCGTGACGCTCCCCTACAGCCTCAGCCCCGGCGAGGCGGCGGAAATGATCACCGCCGTCACGCTGGACGCGGACGGGAACTGCACGGAAGTGGACGGCGCGTCTTACCGGAACGGGAAATTGACCTTTGACCTCTACGCCTCCGGCGTCTACGGCGTCGGGTACGGCGGATAAGACACAGATACGGAAAAACTGCCCTTCTGAACGGAGGGCAGTTTCAGCTTGTCGAAAAAGTCCTGTTGAAAAAGGAAAATAACTTTCCGATGCGTTCAAAATATTAAATTACATTTTTTCCGGCGGCATGTACGGCGGAAAAAATACCTTGATCCGGGCAAGTGTCGACCGCAGGGAGGCATGCAGCCCGGATGTTATCTGTCGAAAAACTTGTTTTTCGACAGTCAGGAAGGCCTGCGGGGTTTCCGGCCCCGCAGGCCTTTTTCGTATTTTATATGTACATAGTCCGGGGGAAACGCTGCCCTTTCTGTTTCCCGGCAGGGACAAAAAAGCCCGGCGGTTTTGCCGGGCCGGAAGCGCGAGGGAAGACAAGCCCTGCAGACGTTCTTGCCATATATGGATGCAGTATATAAAGGAGATGTTGTCACAAATCAGGGCTTGTCTATTGCCATTATACCGGTAAATGAAAAAAATTGCAAGGGGTTTGGTAAATTTGGACCGGATATTTTCATGCGGGCCGCCTGAGAGGGGCGGAAGAATGGGGCAGTCTTCAATTTGCGGATATTTTTTAATATCTGTCCGTATACAGGATACGATTTTTACATTCCCTCTTTCCGGTATTGCACCGGCGTTATGCCGACCACCTTTTTAAAGACGGTCGAAAAGTAGGAAAAGCTCTCGAACCCGCAGTCTACCGCAATATCGCTGACCGACCGGTCGGTTGTCCGGAGCAGCTTTTTGGCCTCTTCTACCCGGCAGTGGGTCAGATAATCGGTGATCCGCATACCGGTTTCGGTGCGGAAGATCCGGGACAGGTAGCTGGAAGTGACGTATACCGCCGCCGCCACATCGTCCCGGCTGATATTCTCCGCAAAATGTTCCCGGATGTACGCGGCCGCGTGGGACACGACCGTCCCGCTCTGGCGGATCTCCGAGACGCATTTGAAAGCGGTCCCGGTGACATAGGAGGCCCATTTGATCATATCAAAGGAGGATGAATCGGCCAGTTCCTGCAGCTGCTGGGAGACCGGGTCCATATAGAGGCGGTGCGCCTGTACCTCGTGCTTTTGCAGATAGGCGTATACCAGCTGCAAAAGGTCCTGATGCAGCAGCTGGAGGGACGACCGGTTCATGCGGCCTTCCCGGGAGAGCGTCCCCATGTAATCCCGCAGGTAGTTTAATAGGCCGCTCCGGTCCTGGCGCTCGATAAAGGCCTGCAGGGCGCCGGTATCGGGGACCGGGTGGGACGCCGGCCTTTTATCCTCCTTTCCCTCGACCAGCACCTCGCCGCTGTCCAGGTACGGCCGCATCTCCTTTTCCAGCGCTTCCCGCTTTTTGCCCAGTTCCGGGACCGGCGCGGGCCGGCCGATGCCGATCAGCGGGCGGCCGCCGGCGCCGTGGAAGTTGTCCTTCCAGAAGTCCATAAAGGTCTTTCCGCGCTCGAGCAGGGTCTCTTCCCCGTCTTTTGCGATCAGCGCCGTATAGGTGTACGGGCCGTCCTGGTAGCCGATGGTATTTTCCAGCGTAAACTCTTCCAGCAGGACTTCGCAGGCCAGCCGTTTATACGCATACCAGAAGGAAGCGGCGTCCCATCCCCCTTCCTGCTGCTCCAGGGAGCGGGAAAGGCGCACCAGCACCAGCGTCCGCTTTTCGTCCGGCGCAAGCCCGTGGTCTTTCAGCAGCCCCTCCTGCAGCTGGCTGCCGGAAAACCGGGAGAACAGGACCCCGCGCCAGAAGGATTCTTCCCGCTCCTCCTTTTCCTTGAGCAGGTACCGGCCGTACTGATCGTAGTACGCCAGATATTCCCGCCGCCGGATGTTCAAAAGGGATTTCTCGATGGCGGCGGACATCTTTTTTTCATCGAACGGTTTGACAATATAACTGCCCGCCCGGTATTCGATCGCCTCTGAGGCGTAGGCAAAGCTCTCATGGCAGGTCAGAAAGATAAATTCGCTTTCCAGCCCTTTGCCGCGCACCCATTTGAGCAGGTCCAGCCCCGAGCCCATCGGCATTTCAATATCGCAGACGATCAGTTCCGGCGGTTCGCCGCTTTCCTCGATCAGCCGGATCGCGCCGCTTACATT
>CALXKG010000036.1 GCA_944388825.1 uncultured Clostridia bacterium
CAGCTCCTCACAGAACCGGTAGTAGTTGACCGGAAAGTTGGGGGAAACAAAGACCACGTTCATAAGCTGGTTTCTTCCTTTCATCGCCGTTTTGCGGCGGATATATATTATACTAACACATTCCGGCTGGTTTTTCAAGGCTTTACAGTGATACAGCGGCCCCTTTTTTGGCGGCCGCTGTCTTTTTTGGCGTATTGAATATTTAAAGAGAACAATATAAACTTTCTAAGCATCCAACCGGCGTTCCGAAGACCGGCCTTCCACGGCCGGTCTTATGCGGAAGGTGCGGGCATCTCACGCCGCGTCGAACATGGGATTGTCAAGGGGCTGGCTCCTTGACCGGATTCTTAAGGCAGAGCCTTAAGCGGATTCTCAAGGCAGAGCCTTGAGTCGCTGCCTTAAGGGCAGCGAAATAGACATTCAATGCTCAAAGTATTATATTGTTGGTATAATAACTTAACGGTTACGCACACTCGCCAAAGACTCCCTCCCCGAGGGAGGCCGGGGTTTGCGCTCTCCGAAAAGTTTGGGTAACACTTTATAAAATTATTTCCCCTCAAGCTCCTTTTTAAACCGCTTGACCCGCCGGTGGATGGTGATCAGGGTATAGATGTCAAACGCTCCGTCGATGAGGAGCGCCGCCCCCAAAAACATCAGCAGCAGTTCCGCCGTCGCAAACGGGTTCAGCAGCACGACCACCCCCGCCGCCGCCGAAAGCCCGGCGAGGACCAGGATCACCCACCAGAGCGGCGCGCGCAGGCGGGCCAGGTCGACCGCGTTCTGCAGCTTGACCGCCCCGCCAAACAGCAGCAGCATCCCCAGCACCACCGGCAGAAAGCCGATCAGCACCCCCGGGCGAAAAAAAAGGAAAACCCCCCGGCCGCCCATCAGCAGCCCGCTCACCAGGTCCATCCGCCCGAGGTCGTCCGGGAAACGGCGGAAAAGGTAGTTTAAAATGTGCATCGCCCCCAGCGCCGCCAGCGCCAGGGCGAGGATGACCGCCAGGATCGTCCCCGACGTGTCGGGATACAGGAGCAGCAGCAGCCCCAGCACCACCGACGCGGCGGCGCAGAGGGCAAAATCCCGCTTGAACTGCGACAAATAGTCCCGCATTACACTTCCTCCTCCGGCGCGGCGCTGCCCAGCAGCTTTTTCCGGTAGTCGCTGGGGCTTAAACCGACCGCTTTTTTAAACGTTGTGGAAAAATAGGAATAATAGTCAAAACCCGTGCGGAGCGCAATATCCAGAAGCGGCACCGACTCGTCCCGCAGAAGCGCCTTCGCGGCATTCACCCGCACCTGGGCGATATAGTCGTTTAAAGCGATGCCCGTCTCCTTTTTAAACAGTTTGGCCAGATAATCGGGATTTAGATACAGCATCGCCCCCAGTTCCGCCTTGGTGATATGCTCGGAATAATGCCCGTCGATATAGGCTTTTACCCGCCCGGTGACTGTCTGGGCCCGTCCGGAGGCCTGGATCGCCTCGGCCGCCCGCTGGGCGGTGAAACTGATCCATTTGAGGGTGTCGATCAGAGAACTGGCCGACCGCTTGTAAAGGGTCTCGCAGTCCGGCTGGAAGAAGAAGGCGTGGGTGTCGATCCCCCGCTCGTCCAGCGCGTTAAACAGCAGCTGGTTAAAGTCAAGCTGGAAATCCAGAAGCAGCTGCTGCGTCACCCGCTCCCGCGGCAGGGCGGAAAAGTAGTCCCGCACCCGGCCGATGACCGAATAGGCGTCCCCGGCGTCCAGAAGCTCCCGGAGCCCCGCCATATCCATCCGCTCCGGTTTTTCATCCGGGCGCCCATCGCCCCCTCTGGTGGGGTCAACCAGCTGGACGCCCCCCTGCCGGGTCACGTTCTCCCGGTCGGCGGCTTTCAGCCGGCCGACCGCGTCCGCCAGCTGTTCGATCGGGACGGTGGGGCCGATGTAGAAGTTGACGCTGAACCCCAGGTATTCCCGGAAGAGCCCGTCCGCTTCCCGGGCTTTCCCTTCCAACGTACCCGCGTCCTGCTCATCCACCAGCACCGCGTAGACCGCCCGGCTCTCCCGCTCCAGAAAGACGATGTGGTCGGAGTTGGTCGAGCCGTAAAGCACCTCCGACAGGACGTTGTAGACACAGAGTCCAGCTCACGCTCCGGCCAGTCGGAAATCGGACGCTGGCCCAGGTCGACGGTGCAGAGCATCGGGCGAAACCACATCTTGCCATCTCCGCTGCCGGTCGTGCCGTACCACTCCATCAGCCGCTCCTTCGCGGCCTTCATCACCGCGTCGTGATCGGGCGGGATCTTGCCGGAAAGGAGGTCCAGCCAGAACTGCCGCCAGAGCAGCCCGCTGTTTTCCTCCCAGTAGCGGCCGTAGTCGGCGTAGCGCTTCTGCACCCGCATCGCCCGCACCATATTGACCGCCCGGCGCAGCGCGTCCTCCAGCTCGGCGGGCGGGCTCATCTTGCTGATAAAGTCGACGGTGTCCAGCTTGATCGCCGTCTGGGCGTAGTGGAAGCGGGTATGGTTGGTGAGGAAGATGTTGCGGGTCTGGTAGCCCTCTTCCCGCACCCATTTCATCAGGTCGATCCCGCTG
>CALXKG010000037.1 GCA_944388825.1 uncultured Clostridia bacterium
TTCCCGGAAGCCTTGCCGTTATCGGAAAACCCGTTCCCGCCGTTTGCGTTCGAATATGGCGGCGGCGCTGCCGACCGGCGCCTCGATCGAGAGCCTGGGGCAGTGGCGGAAGGCGTCGACCGCGATCTCGGTGACGCTGCGGGGGAGGCGGACGGCGGAAAGGGAACTGCATCCGGCAAACGCCCCGTCCGCGATCTCTTTCAGCCCCTTTTCCGCCGTCACCGTCTGGAGGGCGGTGCAGCCGGCAAAGGCCTCCCGCCCGACCCGCCGGACCGCCCCCGGCAGATGGAGCGTCCGCAGCCCGGTGCATCCCGCAAACGCCCGGTCGCCGACCGCGTCCGCCCCCGGCGGGATGCGGATCCCGGCAAGGGCGGCGCAGCCGGCAAAGGCTTCCGCCTCCACCCGTTCCAGCCTTTCCGGCAGCTCCGCCCGCCGCATCCCGGCGCACCCGGCAAACGCGCCGGGGCCGAGCGTCCGCAGCTGTTCCGGCGCGGTGAACGCCCGCAGCTTGCGGCAGTCCAGAAACGCCCGCTCGGGGATGGCGGCGAGGCCGGCCGGGAAGGAGACGGCGCTTAAATCGCGGCAGCCGGCGAACGCCCGCGCCCCCAGCCGGGTAAGCCCCTCCGGCAGGGCGGCGAAGATGAGCTTCCCGCACCCCTGGAAAGCGGCGGGGCCGATCTCCCGCAGGCTCTCCGGCAGCGCAACCGAACAGAGCCCGGCGCACCCTTCAAAGGCGTGCCCGCCGACCTTCTCCACCCCTTCCGGGATCTCGGCCGCGGTCAGGCTCCGGCAGTCCTTAAAGGCGGAAGCCGGGATCTCCCGGATCCCCTCCGGCAGCGCCACCGACGAAAGGCGGGTGCAGCCGGCAAACGCCCAGCCGCCGATCTCCTTCAGCCCCGCCGGCAGGGAGAGGGAAGTAAGCCCGGCGCAGCCGGAAAAGGCCGCCTCGCCGATCCGCTCGACCGAATGGGGGATCTCCACCGAGACAAGGTTTTCCCCGCCGATAAACGCCTCCGGCCCGATCTCCTGCACGGTCGGCGGGACCGAAAAGGCCGTCTCCCGCCCGCCGCAGGGGTAGTAGATGAGCCGGGTCAGCGCCCGGTCGTACAGGACGCCGTCCACCGCCGAGAAGAACCGGCTGCGGGGATGCACCCGGATGCGGAGGCTTACGCACCCTTCAAAGGGCGACCGGCCGAGATGGGCCAGCCCTTCCGGCAGGGTCAGCGCCTGCAGCATCCCGCAGCCGGCAAACGCCCCGTCTCCGATGGCGCGCAGGCTGTCCGGCAGGGAGGCCGCCCGCAGTTCCCGGCAGTCGGAAAAGGCCGACCGGCCGATGGCGGCAAGCCCCGGGGGCAGTTCCAGCTGCCGCAGGCCGCAGCCGGTAAAGGCGTTTTCACCGATTTCCGTTAAGGTGCCGGGGAGTTCCAGCCGCTGGAGGTTTACGCAGTCGTAAAAGGCCATCGCCCCGACCGCCTTTACCCCGTCCGGCAGCCGGACCGCATAGAGGTTTTCGCAGCCCATGAACGCCCGGGGGCCGACCGCCTCCACCCCCGCCGGAACCTCGACCGCCCCGCCCCGCCCGAGATAGCGGGTGAGCACCCCGTTTACAATGCGGAATTCCATGCCAAGACCTCCCCCTGACAAACCGGCTGCCGCTTTTACGGCAGGTCTTTTTCGATTGTGTCCAGCATACCGGCAAGCGTTTCCCCGACCGTCCGCCGGATGGACTCCGCCGCTTCCGGCCCGTACCGGTAGGACTCGATGTAAAGCAGCAGCGTCATATAAAACCGGTAGAGCCGCATCCGACGCCGGTCGTCCGGCGAGACGGCAAAGGGCCCGCCCGACGCCGCCGCGTACCCCCGCATGAAATCCGGCTCCCGCTCGACGTCGTCGAAGATGTCGTAGGCGGCGGTAAAGTCGGCGAACCGGTCGCCGGTAAAGCTGCGCTCAAAGTCGACGATGCCGGTGATGCGGTCAAACGTCTCCCCGTCGACCAGGACGTTGCCCGCCCAGATGTCGAACCCGACGAGGGTAGGCGTTTTTACCGCGTCCAGCAGCGGGCGGGACCTCCGCAGCGCCTCCCGGATGCGCCCATAGGGGAGGGCATACCCCATCCCTTCGGCGTCGCGGAGCGCGCTGTCTACCATTTTGTAAAATCCGCCGCCCCAGCTCCCGTCCGGGTCTGTCCGGTAGCCGAAAGCGTCCCCTTTCACCCGGTGGACCAGGGCGTAGGCGCGCCCCAGCGCTTCCATCAGCTTTGCCCGCTTTTCCGGCGTGATCTGCTTTTCCGCCCTTTTCCAGCTGACGCCGGGGAGGGCGGTCATCCAGAAGTATCCGGCGGGGATGATTTCCCGGGAAAAATCGGCGGCCAGCACTTTCGGGACCGGCAGGCCGGTGTTTTCCAGCAGCCGCAGCACCATCGCCTCCGTCTCCAGGATCCCCCGCTCGTAGGTCAGGACCTTCGCCTCCGGCGCGGGCCCGACCTTTAAGACGGCCCCGTTTTCCAGCGGGCCGTCCCCGTACACCCGGTAGACGGCGTTGAAAAGCCCGTCCGACAGTTCTTCCACCCGCCGGACGGCCTGCCCCGGGAAATGGCGGCCTGCCAGCCGGCGGACGGCCTCTTCCGGCAGGCGGGTCTTGGTCGCGCTTTCCATCTTATACCCGTCCCCCTTCCATCCTTCCGGCCCAGCCGACCGTTTTCCGCTCGGCCAGCTTGACGTCCAGCTGGATCCGCTGCTCCTTCATTTCCGCGTCCTCGATGCTCATATGGAGCAGGGCGGCGGCGGCCGAGGCCTTCGCGTCCAGGTCCTGGGCGACGGTGGTCAGCGGCGGGTCGATCAGCGCCGACATCGGCAGGTCGTCGTACCCGATGACCGAGATATCCTCCGGCACCCGCAGCCCCCCTTCCTTCAGGGCGGAGATCGCGCCGATGGCGAGGACGTCGGACATCATGACCAGCGCGGTCGGGCGCTCTTCCGGCGGCATCCGCAGGATCCGTTCCCCGCACTGCCGCCCGCCGGCGATGCCGTTGGAAAAGCCCATCTGGTAGCGCTCCTCCGGCTGGATACAGGCGTCCCGCAGGGCGGACAGGTACCCCTGATGGCGGCTGTTGATGACGGTCGACCGGCTGATGCCGCCCGACGTGCCGACAAAGGCGATCTTCTGGTGGCCGTAGCGGATGCAGGCCTGCGCCGCCATATACCCCCCCTGGTAGTCGTTGCTGACGACCGACAGCATCGGGATATCCGGGTAGTAGCGGTCGAGCATCACGACCGGGCACTGGGAGCGGGTGAGCACCAGCCGGTTTTCCTCGTCCTGGATCTTCGGCATCAGCAGGATGCAGCCGTCCACCTTCCAGTTGCGCTGCAGCTCCAGCACCTCTTCCCCCCGGAAGAAGGAGCGGAGCATGATGTAATAGCCGAGCCCCTTGAGCTTGCTCTCCAGAAAGCCCACCATCGCGCTGGTATAGTGGTCGGAAAGGGTGTTTTTGATCTCCTCCGCCCGCGCGGGGTCGGTGCGGGCGATCTCGGCGACCTGTTCCTCCGACGCGAAGATCGGGGTCATCAGGGCGATGATGTGGGATTTCCGGGCCGACAGGCTGCGGGCGGACATATTGGGCACATAGCCGTATTTGTCGATCACGGCCTGGACCTTGCGGCGGGTCTCGGCCGAGACTTTGGAGTCGTTGTGGTTGACGACGTTGGATACGGTCATCGCGCTGACGCCGGCTTCGGCGGCGATCTCTTTGAGTGTCATACTTGCCTTCCTCCGACTGCCGCCCGGGGGCCTTCCCCCGGGTGTACGGCGTTAATACCTACATTATACAGGAAAGGCTGTCGAAAAACAAGGGGAAACCGCCAGAAAAAGGGGCTGCGGGCAGGCCGGGCCGGTTTGCGACTGCAGATTTTCCCCTGTCCCGGCGGGGGACGCCCACGGCAGTTTTATGACCTTTGCCCTTTTCGCTTGATTTTTTCTCCAATTCACACTTTGCGGTAAACAAAAAAACCGTCAAAAATTGTCCAAAAACAGGCAAAATAGGCTCTTGACATCTATTGGCAGTTGCGGTACAATATTGTTAGCTTCCGAACAATATCATACAGGGAAGACAGAAAGGTCATGAGAAGGGAGGAGCAAAATGGAAAAAGACTGCGGCGTCTGGATCAGCATCCTGTCCCACAAGCTGAAAAAGCGGATGGACGCCCGGATGCAGAGCATGGGGATCACCGGCGCACAGAGCCATATCCTGCACTATATCCTGGTCAAAAGCGCGGACGGGCCGGTTTTCCAGCGGGACGTCGAAAAGGCGTTCAGCTTGAGCCGTTCGTCCGCCACCGGTATTTTGCAGCTGATGGAGCGGGGCGGTCTGATCCTGCGGGAGAGCGTCGAACGGGACGCCCGGCTCAAAAGCCTGGTGCCGACCGAAAAGGCGGCGCTTCTGGACGCGCAGGTCGCCCGGAGCCTGATCGAGACAGAAAAAAAGCTCACATCCGGCCTGTCGGACGCCCAGCTGGCCTTTTTTAAGGAAACGGCCGCGCAGATGTCCCTCAATCTGGACGGATAAGGCCGCAGTCTGACCCGGCGCCCCACCGCGCCGTAAATCAGTGAAGGAGGAATGTCACACATGATAAAAACCTTAGCCCGCAGTATCCGCGAGTTTAAGAAACCCGCGATCCTGACGCCGCTGCTGGTCACAGTCGAGGTCATCCTGGAATGTATCATTCCGTTTGTCATCGCAAACCTCGTCAACCAGATGCAGGCCGGGTGCGGGATGGATGTGATCGCGACCTACGGCGTCCAGCTGGTCGTACTGGCGGTCCTGTCCCTTGTTTTCGGCGTCGCCGCCGGTAACACCTGCGCGACCGCGTCGACCGGCTTTGCCCGCAACCTCCGGCAGGATATGTTCTACCGGATCCAGGATTATTCGTTTGAGAACATCGACAAGTTCTCGGTCTCCAGCCTGGTCACCCGTATGACCACCGACGTCATGAACGTCCAGATGGCGTTTATGATGATCATCCGCGTCGCGATCCGCGGCCCGCTGATGCTCGTCTTCTCGTTCATTATGGGCTTTGCGATGGGCGGGCGGCTTGCGATGATCTTCCTGGTCACCATCCCGCTTCTGTCGGTCGGCCTGATCCTGGTCATCCGCAAGGCGACCCCGATCTTCCGCCAGGTTTTCCGCAAATACGACGCCTTAAACGACTCGGTCCAGGAAAACGTCCAGGCGATGCGGGTCGTCAAGAGCTATGTCCGCGAGGACTATGAAAAGAAGAAATTCGCCGCCGCCGCCGCGTACGTCTGCAAGGACTTCACCAAGGCGGAACGGATCATGGCGATCAACTCCCCGATGATGCAGATCTGCGTCTACGCCGGGATGGTCTTCGTCCTCTCCTTCGGCTCCTACCTGGTCATCACCGGGCAGGGCACCGAGATCGCGGTCGGCCAGATGTCCTCGATCCTCACCTACTCGTTCCAGATCCTGATGGCGCTGATGACCCTGTCGATGGTCTTCGTCATGATCACCATGTCGATGGAATCGGCCGAGCGCATCGTCGAGGTTTTAAATGAAAAGAGCAGCCTCGTAAGCCCCGAAAAGGCGGTCAAAGAGGTAAAAGACGGCTCGATCGACTTCGACGGCGTCAGCTTCAAATATGCCAAGACGGCCGAGCGGTACTCCCTTTCGGACATCGACCTCCATATCAAGTCGGGCGAGGTCATCGGCATCCTCGGCGGCACCGGCTCTTCCAAGTCGACGCTGATCCAGCTGATCCCGCGCCTGTACGACGTCACCAAAGGCTCCGTCAAGGTCGGCGGGGTGGACGTCCGCGACTACGACCTGGAGACGCTGCGGGACAACGTCGCGGTCGTCCTGCAGAAGAACGTCCTCTTCTCCGGCACCATCAAGGACAACCTCCGCTGGGGCAATAAGGACGCCACCGACGAGGAGATCGTCGAGGCCTGCAAGCTGGCCCAGGCGGACGAGTTTATCCAGCAGTTCCCGAAGAAGTACGACACCTGGATCGAACAGGGCGGTTCCAACGTCTCCGGCGGCCAGAAGCAGCGGCTGTGTATCGCCCGCGCGCTGATGAAGAAGCCGAAGGTGCTGATCCTGGACGACTCGACCAGCGCGGTCGACACCCGGACCGACGCCCTCATCCGGCAGGGGTTCAGAGACTTCATCCCCGAGACCACCAAGATCATCATCGCCCAGCGTGTCGCGTCGGTGCAGGACGCCGACCGGATCGTCGTCCTGGACGGCGGGAAGATCAGCGCGATCGGCACCCACGACGAGCTGATGAAGACAAGCGAGATCTACCGCGAGGTCTATACGACCCAGACCCGCAGCCAGACCGAGGGAGGTGCGCAGAATGGCTAACCAGAATCAGAAAAAAGCCCCTCCCGCCACGACGGCCAGAGGCCAGCGGGCGCCGAAGGGCGTCCTGCGGCGGCTTTTAAAGACGCTGTTTGAGTTCTACCCGGTGCTGCTGCCGGTGGCGCTTGTCTGCATCCTCTTCAACGCCATCATCAGCTCGATCCCGACCGTCTTCATGCAGCGGATCATCGCGCTGGTGGACGACAGCTACAAATCCGGCGACTGGGCGTCCGTCTCGGGGCAGATCCTCGGGATGGTCGGCGTGCTGCTGATCCTCTATGTCCTCAGCCTCATCGCCGGCACCCTTTACACCCAGTTTATGGCGATCATCACCCAGGGCTCGCTGCGCAAGATGCGCGAGAAGATGTTCAGCCATATGCAGGACCTGCCGATCCGGTATTTTGATACCCATGGGCACGGCGACATCATGTCCTACTACACCAACGACGTCGACACCCTCCG
>CALXKG010000038.1 GCA_944388825.1 uncultured Clostridia bacterium
ACCGTCCGGCCCACATCGTCGTCGACCCGGTCATGTACGCGAAAAACGGCAGCCCCCTGATGCAGGAAAGCTCGATTGACACCTTGATCCAAACGGTCATACCGGCGGCGACCCTGTTGACCCCCAACATCCCCGAGGCGGAGAAGATCGCCGGCATGAAGATCGTCACGCCGGAGGATATGCAGGAGGCGGCGCTGGCGATCTACCGGATGGGCGCCGGGGCGGTGCTGGTCAAGGGCGGTCACTATATCGGCGACGCCCGGGACATCCTCTTTGACGGGACGGGTTTCCATACCTATGTCGAAAAGCGGATCGACACCAAAAACACCCACGGCACCGGCTGCACCCTTTCCAGCGCCATCGCCTCTTACCTGGCCCTCGGCGAGCCGCTGCCGGAGGCGGTCGGCAAGGCGAAAGCCTATGTGACCGGCGCGATCGAGCACGCGCTGCCGCTGGGGAAAGGCTGCGGGCCGACCAACCACTTTTTCCGGCTGTGGGAGAGATGAGGAGGAAACGGATATGACGTTTATGGACGGCGTGATCGCCCGCGCAAAGCCCCTCTGGCGGGCGGCGGCGGACGAGAGCTTTTTGCGGGAGATGGGGGAAGGCACCCTTTCCCGCGAGCGGTTTTTAGACTATATCATCCAGGACAGCCTTTATCTGCGGGATTACCTGCGGGCCTTCGCGCTGGCGGCCGCCAAGGCGCGTTCCCTTCGGGAGATGCAGGTCCTCTGCTCGGTGCTGGGGTTTGTCAACGACAGCGAGAACGCGACCCGGCTGCAATATTTAAAGGACGGCGGCCTGACCGACGCGGATGTCGAGCGGATCCCGAAAAAGCCCGCCTGCGCCGACTATGCCGCTTTCCTGCTGGAGGCGGCGGAAAAAGAAGAGGTGCCGGAAATTCTGATGGCGGTCATGCCCTGTATGCTGGGGTATTACGACGTCTTTAAAACCCTTCTGGCGCGGTACCCGGCGGTGCTGGACGGGTATTACGGCCCGCTGGTCAGGGACTATACCTCCGCCGGGTATCAGGACAGCTGCGGCCGGTGGACTGCCTTCTGCAACGAGGTCTGTGAAAAGCTGCCGGCGGAGCGCAAAGAGCGGCTGGCCGCCCTTTTTGAGGCCGCCAGCCGCCAGGAGCTCTATTTCTGGCAGATGGCGGGGGGCAAGCCCGGCCCCCATGAAGCGGTTGTAAAGAAGAAGCCGCTTGTCCACTGCATCACCAACTATGTGACGGTGAACGACGTCGCCAACGCCGTTCTCGCCTGCGGCGGCTCGCCGATCATGGCGGACGACGAGGCGGAGGTGGCCGAGATCACCGGCATCAGCGACGCGCTGGTTTTAAACATCGGGACGTTAAACGCCCGCACCGTCGCTTCGATGGTGAAGGCGGGGCAGACGGCCAACCGGAAGGGCATCCCCGTCGTCCTCGACCCGGTCGGGGCGGGGGCGTCGGCGCTGCGCAGCCGGACTGCCGCCGAACTGCTGGCAAAGGTGCGGTTTACCGTCATCCGCGGCAACCTGTCGGAGATCGCCTGCCTGGCGGGGATGGGCTCCGCCGCCCACGGGGTGGACGTGAGCGCTTCCGATCTGGGGAACGACCCGATCGCGGTGGGGAAAGCGGCTGCGGAAAAATACCGCTGCGTCGTCGCGGTCACGGGCGCCAGAGACATTGTCACCGACGGGAAAAGGGTCGCGTCGGCCGGCAACGGCGTCCCCCAGATGGGGCAGGTGACCGGCACCGGCTGTATGCTTTCCGGCGTCGTCGGGGCTTACGCCGCGGCAAACGCCGACGCCTTTGAGGGGACGGTGGCGGCCGTCGCGTCGATGGGGCTGGCGGGCGAGATGGCCTGGGAAGCGGCGAAGGAGAAAGGCACAGGCTCCCTCCGCACCGGCATCATCGACGGGCTCAGCCGGCTAACCGACCGGGAGATTGGCGGAAAGGGGAAGATCAGCTATGAAGCATGGGATTGACTATTCCCTCTACCTCTGCACCGACCGGGGGCTGATGACCAGCGCCACGATTGAAGAATCGGTCGAGGCGGCGCTGAAAGGCGGGGCGACGGTCGTCCAGCTGCGGGAGAAGGACTGCTCCAGCCGGGAATTTTACGAGCTGGCCCTCCGGGTCAAGCGGATCACCGGCGGGTATAAAGTCCCCCTTATCATCAACGACCGGGTGGATATCGCCCTTGCCGTCCACGCGGACGGCGTCCATATCGGGCAGAAGGATCTGCCCTGCAAGGTGGTGCGGGCGGTTGTCCCGCCGGAGATGCTGGTGGGCGTCTCGGCCGCGACGGTGGCGGAAGCGGTGCAGGCGGAAGCGGACGGGGCCGACTATCTCGGCGTCGGGGCGATGTTTGCGACCTCCACCAAGACCGACACCCGCCCGGTGACGATGGAGACGCTGCTGGCCATCCGGCAGGCGGTCAAGATCCCGATCGTTGTCATCGGCGGGATCAACGAACGCACCCTGCAAGCCTTTAAGGGCACCGGCGTGGACGGCATCGCGGTCGTTTCGGCGATCGTCGCAAAGCCCGACCCGGAGGCGGCCGCAAGGGAACTGCTGCGGCTCTGGAAGATGTAAGCCGAAACGGCGCGCGGCGTATAAAAAAGCAGGTTCGTATCCATGAACCTGCTTTTTCCATACTATTTTCCTTCCAGGATAAACCGGAACAGGGCATTTAAGTCCGGAAACCCGTCGTAATCCCCCTTCAGCCCGTCCCGGTGATACCGGACGCCCGCCGCCTCGTTGCGGATAAGGCAGCTGAGCAGCCGCTCTTCCCCGTACTTCCTGGCGAACGCGGAGAAGCCGAAGATCCGGGGGTTGGAAAGCATCCCCTTCCGGCAGCCTTCCTCCGGGCATTCGTAGCAGTGCCCAACCCCCTTTTCCATCGAACACCGCCGGTTTTCACAGCTGCCGGCATCCGGACAGCCTTCCAAGCCGCAGCCGCCGCAGCGCGCGTTTTCGCCGCACAGGGCGCAGGCCAGCCCGCACCGGGCGATTTTTAATTCTGTCCGCATCGTTACCCTCCTTCCGCCACGACCACCGCCGCCGCGACGCTGCCGGTGTGGGTCAGCGAAAGGGAGAGGGATGTGAATCCCTTTTCCTTTGCCCGCTTTTCCGCCTCGCCGCAAAGCCGCAGGTGGGGGGCGCCGTACCGGTCGTGCCCGACCGACACTTCCGCGAGCGAGAACCCCCGCACGCCGCTGCCCAGCGCCTTCGCAAACGCCTCCTTTGCGGCGAACGCCGCCGCCATCGACGGGTAGGGGTCTTTCTTCCCGGCGAACCAGGCCCGTTCTTCCGCCGAAAAAACCCGCGTCAGGAAACGCGGGTTCCGGGCCGAGCGGCGGATGCGGTCAATTTCCGTAAGGTCGATTCCCGTATAAAGCATTGCCGCCCGCCTGTTTGGGGATATAGGTTTTCAGATGTTCCAGCACCCGGTCGTTGGGGGAGAAGACCAGCAGCAGCCGCCCCATCGTCTGATGGGTCAGCACCGCAAAGTAGCAGCCGGGGTCGCTGGGGTCGGTGCAGGCGTAGATGCGGTTGGAATAATTCTCGCCGGTATGCTCCGCCTCTTTAAACGGCCCGAACCGCTCGAACGTCCGGGCGTTGACGGTAATCAGCCGTTTGCGGCGGCGTTTGGCGACGATCTTATCCACATCCATCTCGCCGTTGGTGGCGATGTATTCATACTCGACGTTCATATTGGTGATGAGGATGTACCCGCCATAGAGCGCGCCTGCGGCAAGCAGCGTGGTGATCATCGAGAAGGTCGGGATCACAAAGCCGAGCATCAGGAAGATGACGCACAGGGCCAGCGCCGCCACGATGATCAGCGCCCGCAGGCCCAGTTCCTTCCCGCCGTTTTTCTTTTTGACAAGGTATTCGCAATAGCTGTCCATGTTTATTTTACCTGCCTTTTCAAATTTCCGGGCGTATACCCGTATGACATTCTTATAGTATCACATTTTTGCCAAAATGGCAAGGCTGTACAGCCGGATTTCATACTAACTTTACACAAACCGCCTGTATAATTTTCCCTTAGCTGTCCAGACTATCCCTTGCCCGGGCCAAACACCGTACACGTTGACGCAGAAAGGACGGAAAATTATGCAGATCACCGATATCAAAGTCAGGAAACTGTTGCAGGAAGGACGCCTGCGGGCGGTCGTCTCGGTGACGATCGGCGACGAACTGGCGATCCACGATATCAAGGTCATCGAGGGGCCGACCAGGCTTTTCGTCGCGATGCCTTCCCGCCGGGAGACGGGCGGGGTCTTCCGGGACATCGCCCACCCGATCACCCCGGCGGCCAGAAGGCAGCTGGAGGACGCGGTCCTCGCCGCTTACCGGCGGGAGCGGGCGGAAGCCGACCGGCTGCAGGCGATACCCTACGGGGATTACTATGCCGAACACTTTACCCCGCCTGCCGCGGCGGCGGCTGTCCCGCCGCTGGGGTATACCGGCGGATAAACGGGTTCCCCGGGCGTATCCTTTGCGGAACGTCCGGGGCATCTTTGCGTCTATCTGGATTTATTCCGGCAGGGTGAAGGTCTCCGCCGCCTGCCAGCCGAGCGATGCGGTGGAAAAGAGCGGGTTCCCCCAGAGGGACAGCGTGATGTCGGCGGGGACCGGATCGTGAATGTAGGAAAGGGTGATCCGACTGCCGCCCTCCCGGCGGTCCGCTTTGCAGCGGGCGCAGGCCTTGAAAAGAATCGCGCTGTCCGGCGTCCCCAGCTGGCTGCCGGTGAATTCGGCCGACTGAAAGGTGAGGTGGGTGGTACCGATGGCGCCGCCATCCTGCCATCCCGGCAGGGCGCGGTCTTTGGCCCAGATCCTGCCGTCCCATTCTGCCGGGAGATACCCTTCCGCGATCTGGGCTGTAAAGGCGTCCTCTCCGGCCGGCTTAATATCGCCGGTAAAGGTATAGGCGGGGTAAAGGTAGTAAAACGTGTCCGACTGGAAGACGCTCAGGGAAAAGTCAAGCCCGACAGGGGCCTCTGCCGCCGGTATTGTCTCGGTCGAGACAAACCGCATGGAATCCATCTCGCCGGTTTCCCATAAATCGGCGGCGATCCAATCCATAAATTCGGGGTCCATCTGCGCCGCTGTCCCTTCCGGGACACCCGCCTGTCGGAAGATTTCCCCGCTGGACGGTGGCGCGGGTTC
>CALXKG010000039.1 GCA_944388825.1 uncultured Clostridia bacterium
CCCAGCTTATACCCGACGCCCCAGACGGTGCGGATATAACCGGCCTCCCCCAGCTTTTCCCGCAGGTGGCGGATATGGGAAGTGACCGTATTGGTATTTTTGGCGTAGTAGGCTTCCCCCCAGACGCCGAAGTAGAGCGCCTCGGCGCTTATCACTTCCCCCGGCCGCTCCATCAGCATTTTGAGGATCGAAAACTCGGTGGGCGTGAGCGTCACCGGCCGCCCGTCCAGCGTGACGGTGTGCCGGGCGGCGTTCAGGGTAAGGCCCCGGTAGCAAAGCTCCCCGTCCGCCTGCCGGCCGGGGTTATAGCGGGTGTAGCGGCGCAGCTGCGCCTGCACCCGGGCCAGCAGCTCGACCGGCTGGAACGGCTTGGTCATATAGTCGTCCGCCCCGGCGGACAGCCCGACCACCTTGTCGGCGTCGGCGTCCCGGGCGGTCAGCATGATGATCGGGAAGAGGTACCTCTCCCGCAGCGCCCGGCAGAGGGAAAAGCCGTCCCCGTCGGGCAGCATGATATCCAGTACCGCAAGGCTGATTTCCGAAAGGGGCGCCTGCCGCACATCCGAAACGGAATAGCATTCGACCACTTCGTACCCCGCGGCCGACAGCACCGCCGCCACCAGCCCGGCGATCTCCCGCTCGTCGTCCGCGACGAGAATTTTTTCCATAGAAAATCCCTCCCGCAGCCATTATACCACAGGAGGGAAGGAAATGTTATGAGATTTTATGGAGGCGGTCACTTCTTATGGAAGATAAGCGGCAGCTCCTCCAGGAAGATAATGTCCGTCCGCTCGGCGGCCTCCCCTTCGGCCAGCACCGCCGCCTTGCCTACGATCTCGCCGCCGGCCTTTTCGACCAGCGTCTCCAGCGCCTCCAGGCTCTCGCCGGTCGAGATGACGTCGTCGACGATCATTACCCGCCTGCCGCGGAGCTTCTCCACATCGTGGACGCCCAGCACCAGCCGCTGTATATGCTGGGTCGTGATCGAGCGGAGGATGACCTCGATGGGGTCGATGGTGTAGACCTTCTTCTCCTTGCGGGCGATGACGTGGGGCTTGCCGGACATCGCCGCCATCTCGTAGGCCAGCGGGATGCCCTTGCACTCGGCGGTCAGAAGGACGTCAAAGTCGGGGCATTTCGGCAGCAGCGCGCCGGCGCAGGCTTTTGTCAGCTCGACGTCCCCCAGCATGACAAAGGCGGCGATGCTCATCTCGTCGCTCACCGGGCAGACGGGCAGGTCGCGGGTCACGCCGGCGACCGTCAGTTTATAGGTTTCCATTTTTCTTCTCTCCTTATCAAACGGGCAAAACCCCCATCTTTTTCAGATGGGGGCGTTTGCCCGCGTCAAACACACAGATCGTGGCAGGTGCCGGCCGCAGGGAGGCTGTCAGCCACGATGCAAAATTAGGCAAAAACCTTGTTTTTGCCTATCAGCCGGGAGGCCAGGCGAGGCTGCGGCCCGCCAGCACATGGAAGTGCAGGTGGCCGACCGTCTGCCCGCCGTCAGGCCCGTCGTTGGCGACGACCCGGTAGCCGTTTTCCAGCCCCAATTCGGCCGCCAGCTTCGCGATGACCGCGTAGATGTGTCCGATAGCCGCCGCGTCTTCCTCCGTCACGGCATGGGGCCCCGCGATGTGCTTTTTCGGCACCACCAGGAAGTGGGTGGGCGCCTGGGGGTCGATGTCGTAGAAGGCGTAGCAGGTATCGTCTTCGTAGAGCTTTTTGCTGGGGATTTCCCCGGCGATGATCTTACAGAACAGGCAATCCGACATGGATAAAACCTCCTTTCAACAGATCGGGATAGGATAAGACGCCATAAAGCGTCATACAAACGACGTTTCTTTTTTAAACAGACGGACGGCCGCGTGCTTGCCGAACCAGGAGATCACCGGCCCCAGCGTCAGGACCACCAGCAGCGTCATGATGCCCGGCGTATTGCCGCACAGCCAGCCGATACAGACCGTCCCGGCGTCCACACCCATCCGCACCCAGCGGAAGGGGATCGGGAGCTTTTTGGCCAGCAGGATGGGGAGCGCGTCATAAGGGGCCGTCCCCAGCTCCGCCGTCATATAGACCGCCGCCGTCATGACAAACAGCAGCAGCCCGACGGCCAGCGCCGCGGCCCGGACGCCCATCCCGGGGGACTGGCCGACGGCGGGGAGAAACCGCAGCCGGCTTTCGGTAAACTCGGCGATATAGCCGACCAGCACCATATTGACGACCGTCCCCGGGCCGATCAGGTCCCGCTGGAAGGCAACCATCAGAAGGATCAGCAGGATGTTGATGCCCAGCTGGCAGTTGCCGTAGGAGACCGGCAAAACCATCGACAGCCCCCGGGAAAGGGTGGACAGCGGGTCCGTCCCCATATCGGCGACGAAAAACAGCCCGACCGAAACGCCCATCACCAGGATGGCGGCGGCCATCCACTCCAGCCGCCAGAGCATCTCCCGGCTGGTATATTTTTTCCACAGCGCCCGGATTTCCATACGCAGATTCCCCTTCCCGGAAACGCCTTACGCCTGGACGGCCTTTTCGACCAGCCCGTCCAGCAGCGCCATCGCCTCGTCGACCTTAAACGGGTCGCCGATGCCGCCCTGGGCGGTGTCGGGGCGTCCGCCGCCCTTGCCGCCGGTCAGGCCGCAGACCTCTTTGATGATCTTGCCGGCGTGGAGGCCCTTCTTGACCGCCTCCGGCCCGGCCATGCAGAGGAACATCGGCTTTTCCTTCGGGCCGCCGCTGAAGAGGACGCAGGAGCAGGGGAACAGGTCCCGCAGCTTATCGCCCATCGTCCGCAGGTTCTCGACCGCGGTGCCGGGGGCGGACATCGCGAAGACCGCGACGCCGTTTACCCGCCGGACGTTCTGGCGCATCCGCTCGATCTGCCCTTCGGCCAGGCGGCCGTTGAGCATGACGATCTCGCGGGCGTTGTCCTTCATCTCGGCGACCATCTGGGCAAGCCGGTGGGGCAGCTCGGCCGGGGTCGATTTGACCGCCGCCGCCGCCTCGTGCAGCGTGCCGTTTAAGCTGTCCAGCATCCCGATGACGCCAAAGCCGGTGACCGCCTCGATCCGGCGGACGCCCGCCGCGACGGAGGCCTCCGACACGACCTTGAAGAGCCCCAGCTCGCCGGTGGACCGCACATGGGTGCCGCCGCACAGCTCCATCGAGTAACCGGCGACCTTGACGACCCGTACCCGGTCGCCGTATTTCTCCGAGAAGAGGGCCATCGCGCCCTCCTTGCGGGCGGTCTCCAGGTCTTCCTCGGTGGTCGTGACCGGCAGGCATTCCATGATCTTTTCATTGATGCGCCTTTCGATCTCCGCCATCTGGACAGGCGAGACCGGCTCGAAGTGGGTGAAGTCAAACCGGACGGCGTGCTCGTCGACCAGCTGGCCCGCCTGGTGGACATGGTCGCCCAGCACCTGGCGCAGCGCCGCCTGCAGCAGGTGGGCGGCGGTGTGGTTGCGCATAATGGCCTTCCGGCGCCCGGCGTCGACCTCAGCGGAAACCGTTTCGCCCGCTTCCAGCGTCCCTTCGGACACAAAGCCGTGGTGGACGATCTGCCCGCCCGGCATCTTCTTCATCGCGGTGACCCGGACCTCGCCCTTTCCGCCCCGGATGACGCCGGTATCCGAGACCTGGCCGCCCGACTCGGTGTAGAAGGGGGTCTCGTTTAAGACGACCAGCACCTCTTCCCCTTCGGTCGCGACGTCGGCGGGCTTGCCGCCCACCAGCAGGCCTTCCACCTTCGCCGTGCAGGCAAGCGTCTCATAGCCCACAAACCGGCTTTCCGCTTCCGGCAGCTCCAGCTGCTCGCTGTCCCAGGAAGAGCCGCCCTTTGCCAGGTAGTTTTCCCGGGAACGGGTCTTCTGCTCCTTCATATAGGCTTCAAAGCCCTCGACGTCGACGGTGAAGCCCTTTTCGGCGACGATATCCTGGGTCAGGTCGACCGGGAAGCCGTAGGTGTCGTAAAGGCGGAAGACGTCCTCGCCGCTTAAGGTCTTGATCTCGTCGGTGGAGGCCTTGTCGATCAGCTGCATCAGCAGTTCCAGCCCCTTGCCGATCGTCTTGTCAAACGCCTCTTCCTCGTTGTGGATGACCTTCTTGATATAGTCGGCCTTTTCAGCCAGCTCGGGGTAAGCCGACAGGTTTTCGTGGGCGACGGTGTCAACGACCTTGTAAAGGAAAGGCTCGTCAAGGCCGAGCAGCTTCCCGTGCCGGGCCGCCCGGCGGAGCAGACGCCGCAGGACGTAGCCGCGGCCCTCGTTGGAGGGGGTGACGCCGTCCGCCAGCATAAAGGTGCAGGAGCGGATATGGTCGGTGATGACCCGCAGCGAGACGTCCTTCTTCTCGTCGTCGTGGTAGTGGACGCCGGCCAGCTCGGAAATCTTTTTCATGATGTTCTGGACGGTGTCGACCTCAAAGAGGTTGTTGACGTTCTGCATGATGCAGGCCAGCCGTTCCAGCCCCATGCCGGTGTCGATGTTGGGCTTGGCCATCCGCTCGTAGTGGCCGTTGCCGTCCGAGTCAAACTGGGAGAAGACCAGGTTCCAGAACTCGACATACCGGTCGCAGTCGCACCCGGGCCCGCAGGTGGGCTTGCCGCAGCCGTGTTCCGGGCCGCGGTCGAAGTAGATCTCCGAGCAGGGGCCGCAGGGGCCGGAGCCGTGCTCCCAGAAGTTGTCTTCCTTGCCCAGCCGGACGATCCGGGCGGGGTCGACGCCGACCTCCTTCGTCCAGATATCGAACGCCTCGTCGTCGTCCTGGTAGATCGTCACCCAGAGCTTGTCGACCGGCATTTCCAGCACCTGGGTGATAAATTCCCAGGCCCAGGCGGTCGCCTCGTGCTTGAAGTAATCGCCGAAGGAGAAGTTGCCCAGCATCTCAAAATAGGTGCCGTGGCGGTCGGTCTTGCCGATGTGCTCGATGTCCTCGGTGCGGACGCACTTCTGGCAGGTGGTGACCCGGCGGCGGGGCGGGGTGGCCTGGCCCAGGAAGAACTTCTTCAGCGGCGCCATGCCGGAGTTGATGAGGAGCAGGGAGGTATCGTCCTTCGGGGGGATCAGCGGGGCGCTGGCCATCCGCAGATGCTCCTTCCCCTCAAAGAAGGTGAGGAATTTTTCGCGCAGATCGTTTAAACTGGTCCACTGCATAGGTTTACAACTTCCTTTCATCTGACAAAGCGGCCGGGAAAAAAGAAAAGGACCCCATCCCCTAAGGGACGGAATCCTGTGAAACCGTGGTACCACCCAAATGAGGAAGGAGACCCTTCCCCGCTTTTGTCCCCGATAACGCAGGGCCGCGCCGCCGATTAAGCGGAGGCTCCCAGACGGCGCGCATGAGCCCCCGCATACGCCTTACAGAAGATCCCTTTGCGGGAACGGCGTTTTCTCTGGTACAGGGAAGGACATGCTGGTTCTGTTCACAGCCGGCCGATATTTTACAAAAGCATTATACGCCGCCGGGCCCCGTTTGTCAAGGGTTTTCTTAGAGCTGGAGCGCCCTTTCCGCCTCTTCCGCCATAACCTTCCCGCCGGCGGGGCACGGATGGAGGTGGTCGCCCGAGTCATAGGCGGGACGCATATACCCCGGCCTGGCCGGGTCCTCGATCACCCTGCCGAAATCCGCAAGCCCGATCTCCCCGGCCGCCGCCTGCCGCCGGAGCCAGCCGTTAAAGCCGTCCCACAGTTTCAGCGTCTCGGGGCAGAAGCCGCCCATCCCGCCAAACGGGGTGACGGTGCAGCCGACCACCTTGACCCCCCGGTCGGTGAGGGCGTGCTGCAGCCGGGAAAAACCGGCGGCCAGTTCTTCCAGCCTGCACCGCTCGGAAAGGGGCGGGGCAAAATCGTTGCTGCCCGGCTGGGTGATGTCGTTGACCCCCATCGCGATGTAGACGGCCTTCAGGCCTTTGATCGAGAGGATATCCCGCTCAAACCGCGCCAGCCCCGATTCCCCGAAGCAGTTGCCGGAAAATTCCGCCATCTTCCCGGACGTCGGGTAAAGCAGCCGGTTGCCGGATATGCCGAGGTTTACAAAGGCGAGCTTCCCGGGGTTTTCCGTTTCCAGCGCCTCCCCCAGCGGCCCGGTCCAGTAGCCCATCTCGGTGATCGAATCGCCCAGCGCCGCGACCACCCCCGCGTCTTCCCCGGCAAACAGCTCGATATTCTCCAGCGCCGGCAGCGCCCAGGGGATCTGGATATTTTCCCCGACCACCAGAGGCGCCGGGTCGGCGGCAAAATCCGGGTCGGAAGTAAAGTCCCCCTCCGGCGACCGCTCGACCGGGTAGACGCCGCTTGCCGTCAGCGGCGGGTAGAGGGCAGACGGGAAGTAGATGAGGACGGTGAGGGTATCCCCCGGCCGCACCGGCAGGAACACCGCGTCGCTCATAACCGCGCATCCCTTCGCCATCCGGACGGCCGGCTGCCCATCGAAAGTCACCTCCGCCGTCCCCCGGCCGTTCCAGAGGGTAATGGGGCCCAGCTGCACCGGCTTATCCCCAAAGAGGTTCGCAAATTTAAGCCGCAGCGTGCCCCCCGCCAGATTGACCCGTACCCGCAGTCGGACCGTCCGGCCGGCGTAACAGACCCCTTCCCGCATCTCCCGGCCCGCCGCAGCGAAAGCCGTAACCCAGTTGCCCATATTTCCCAATCCTTTCCGCCATACGACCGATGGCCCCTCGCGTTTTTTCTTTATTATAGCAGAACCGGCGGCGGCGCGCAACGCCATAGATTGACGATATGCGCAAACCGGCTCAATATATGCCGATTGACTGAAAGCCCGTCCCGGCGGCGTCTTTCAGCTTTCCCGCACCAGCTTCTGGTAATCCAGCCCGAAAGCCTCCATCGCGTCCAGGATCGGCTCCATCGACCGCCCCAGCGGCGAGAGGGCGTATTCCACCCGCGGCGGCACCTCGGGGTAGACGGTGCGGGTGACGATCCCGTCCGCCTCCATCGACCGCAGCGAATCGGTCAGCACCTTCTGGCTGACCCCCCGCAGATCCCGCCGCAGCTCGTTAAACCGCCACGGACGGGCGCGGAGGTTGCGCAGGATCAGCAGCTTCCACTTGCTGCCGATCAGCTGGACGGTCGTCGCGATCGGGCAGGCCGGCATCTCTTCTTTGGTCATCATATGCGTCTCTCCTTCCCGGCAGTTTCAAAAAACATATTATATTCCAATTATAGTGCAAGCGGCAAAAACGGTCAAGGGATGGTTACCAAAAAGTGCCTACGGCATAAAAAAGTGCGTACTTTTCTCCCATTCCCCGCCGTGCTACAATAAACTTGCGGGTGGGAAACACCCGGACGGAAAACAACATAACATCCCATCAGGAGGTCTTCATCATGCAGGAAGTCGTAAAATTCTTAACCGAAAACCCCGTCCAGTACCTCGCCACCGTCGGCCGGGACGGGAAGGCCAAATGCCGCCCGTTCATGTTCGCGGGCGAGATGGACGGCAAGCTGTGGTTCTGCACCAACAACCAGAAGGACGTCTACAAGGATATGCAGGCAAACCCCTATATCGAAATTTCGGTCTCCAGCCCCTCCTACGCCTGGATCCGGCTGCACGGCGAAGCGGTCTTTGCGGATAATATGGCCGCCAAGGAGATGTGCATCCAAAACCCCATCGTCAAAAGCCAGTACGGCGAGGCGTCCAACCCCATCTTTACCGTCTTCTACTTAAAGGACGCCGAAGCGGTGATCGCCGACTTCTCCGGCAACCCGCCCAAAACCTACCGGCTGTAAACGACGATTTCCCACGCCTGCCCAGGAGGCCTGCCATGTCAAACGATACCCAGCAGCTTTTACAAGCGGTCCGCGCCTACCAGTCCGCCGTCCACAGCCAGTCCCCCGCGGCCTTCCGCGCCCTCTGGGCGGACAGCTGCGAAACCTCCCTCATCTCCATCTCCACCTGCTACCGGGGGACCGACGCGATCTGCAATGATTTTATCGGCCGGCTCCGCCAGGCTTATTCCCGCATCGAACTGATTGCGAAAGAGGTCAGCGTCCGGCTGGTTTCCCGGGACTGCGCCGTCGTCCTCTTTTCCTACCAAACCGACTGCGACCGCCGGGAAACCGGGGAACATTACGGCATCTCGGGGCTGGAGACGCAGGTCTATGTCCGGGAGGCGGGAGGCTGGAAACTCGCCCACATCCAGTACGCAAAGGAAAACTGACCATTTAAAAAAGAGGGATATATATGCACGAGCTGATCGAAAAAATCTGCACCCGCCACGCCATCCGCCGCTTCCAGCCCCGGCAGCTGGACGAAGGGACGCTGTCTGAGATCCTGACCGCCGGGCTTTACGCCCCATCCGCCGGCAACAACCAGTATTCCCGGATCGTCGTCTGCCAGGATAAGGAGGTAAACCTGAAGCTGGGCCAACTGAGCCGGTATATGATGTTTAAAGGCAAAGACCCGGCGTCCACCGCCCATTCGATTTCTGCCGACCAGCCCAGCATCCAGGACGACTTCACCATCCTGGACGGGTTTTACGGCGCGCCGACCGTGCTGACCATCTTCACCCGCCCCGGGCAGTACGCCCACGACGACGCCGCGATGATCGCGGAGAACATCATGCTGGCCGCCCACTTCCTCGGAGTCGGCTCCTGCTATATCGGCCGGACAGAAGAGGTCTTTGCGACCGGGTACGGGATGGAAAAGCGGAAGGAATGGGGCGTCCCGGACGATATGCTCCCGGTCTGCAATCTGCTGCTGGGCTACCGGGACGGCCCGGAACCCCATGCCAAGCCCCGGAAGGAGGGACGGGTGATCCGGGTGTAAAAAGCCAGCCCTCCCCCGTCTTGACAGCCTTCCTTTTCCCCGGTATACTGAAAATGTGCAGGAAAGCCCGCCGGAAAGGATGGTTCCGATGCTCTACAATCCCCAGCTGGATACCTTTATCTGTGTCGCCGAGTCTGGCAGCTTCAACCGCGCTGCGGAAAAACTTTTCATCTCCCCTCCGGCTGTCATCAAGCAGGTAAACCTCTTGGAAAGCAGTTTAAACCTCCGCCTTTTCGACCGCACCCACCGCGGGCTGCGGCTGACCGAAGCCGGGGAATCCCTTTTGCATGACGCCCGCTATATTATCCAGTACGCAAAGGATTCGGAAACGCGGGCGGCAAACGCGGCGCGCCAATCCCACGGCGTAATCCGGGTCGGCAGTTCCCCAATGACCCCGGCCGGGCTGCTGGTCAGCCTCTGGCCCAAGCTGCAAAAGGACTGCCCGGATATCAAATTCCAGCTGATCCCCTACGACAACACCCCTGAAAACGCCCGGGAAATCCTGGCCCATTTAGGCGAAAACATCGACGTCGTCGCCGGCATTTTCGACGAGAAGATGCTCGACCTCCGCCGGTGCGCCGGGCTGGAGCTGACCCGGGAGCCGGTCTGCTGCGCCGTTTCAGTCCACCACAGGCTGGCAGGGAAAGAAAAACTGGGCGTCGAAGACCTCTATGGTGAAAAGCTGATGCTGATCCGGCGGGACTGGAACCATCTGGTAGACCAGCTGCGGGACGACATCTGGAAAAACCATCCGCAGATCGAAATTGTGGACTTCGACTTTTACGATACCTCGGTCTTCAACCGCTGTGAAAACGAGGGGTACGTCCTGATGGCGATCCGGCAGTGGAAAGACGTCCACCCGCTTTTAAAAATCCTCCCGGTCGACTGGCCATACACTCTCCCCTACGGCCTGCTCCATGCCCCCGACCCGTCGCCTACTGTCCAGAAGCTGTTAAACGCAGTCAAAAAGAACCTCCTATAGCCCCCGCCCACATTCCCCCGCCCGGGAAATGTGGGCGTTTTTTATAAACCCTGAGGTTTAAACCCACTAACAAACCGAGACTTCCCCTCCGCCGCCCTTTCGGTTATACTATAGGCAGAAACCAAACGAAAGGGTGTTTGAAATGAAAGAAGAACTTTTGGCTTTGTCCGGACGCTTCTGGAACGCGATGGAAAAAAGAGACGAAGCGGGGATGCGGGCAGCCGCCGACCCGGACTGCAACTTTGTCCATATCGGCGTAACCTGCAAATTGGACCAGGAGATCGGCTTTTATACCAGCGGCGCGTTCCAGCCCACTTCCATCGTTTTCCATAACAAGACGGCGGACTTTTTCGGGGACACCGGCGTCGTCATCAGCGACTGCGATTACGCTCTCCTGCTGAATGGGCAGGAGACCACCCACCACTTCGCCGTCACCGAGGTTTACGCCAGACGGGATGGGCAGTGGAAACTTGTCACCTTCAGCTTTACCGCATTGGTCTATTAAGGAGGATTGGATGATGGAATACGTCACTTTAAATAACGGCGTCCGGATGCCGAAACTGGGGTATGGGGTCTATCAGGTGAGCGGCGAAGACTGCGCCCGTTGCGTCCTGGACGCGATTTCGGTGGGCTACCGGGCGATTGACACCGCCCAGTCCTATGGCAATGAGGAAGCAGTCGGCGACGCCGTCCAGAAAAGCGGCATCCTGCGGCAGGACCTCTTCCTGACGACCAAGATCTGGATTTCAAATAACGGCTACGAGGCGGCTAAGGCGTCGATCGACCGTTCCCTGCGGCGGCTCAAAACCGATTACATCGACCTTTTGCTCATCCACCAGCCCTTCGGCGACTACTACGGCAGCTACCGGGCGATGGAAGAAGCGTATAAAGCCGGCAAGCTGCGGGCGATCGGCGTTTCCAACTTCTACCCCGACCGGCTGATTGACCTGTGCTCTTTTGTGGAAGTTGTCCCGGCCGTCAACCAGGTCGAGACCCATGTCTTCCACCAGCAGCAGGCCGCCCATACGATCATGGAGAAGTACGGCGTCCAGCACGAATCCTGGGGCCCGTTCGCCGAAGGGCGGAAGGATTTCTTCTCCAACCCGGTCTTAAACGAAATCGGCGCCGCCCACGGCAAATCCGCCGCCCAGGCCGCCCTGCGGTTCCTCCTGCAAAGCGGGGTCGTCGTTATCCCCAAATCCACCCACAAAGAGCGGATGGCCCAAAACATCGATGTCTTCGACTTTTCCCTTTCGGAAGAAGAGATGGCGCGTCTCCGGGCGCTGGATGAGAAAGAAAGTCTCTTTTTCAGCCACTATGACCCCGCGACGGTCGAAAGGCTCATCCAGATGGGAAAATCCCGCGCCTACTAAAGTATAATCCAACAGGGCTGTGCGTCCCCGCACAGCCCTGTTTTATCCCGTGTTTCGCAGCGTGTTCCGCCGGTTATCCATGCAGATAAAAAATGATGTCATTTTTTCCCGCCTGTTTTGTCTTTTCATATATTTTGGTGTCCAGCCCGCCAATTTCAAAACCGCAGGCCAGATAAAAAAGACAGGCGTTTAAATTATTATCTTGTCCGACCGTATACAGCCCCGCATACCCTTTGGCTGCCGCATACCGGTAAGCCGCCTGAACCAGCTGCCTGCCAATTCCTTTCCGGCGCATTCTGCGCACGACTTTCAGATCGTACAGAAAGAGGCAGGGATTCAACATAGGCGTCAAAATCGCCAGCCCGACGCAGATTTCCCCCTCGTATGCCCCAATAAAGATATAATCTTTCATCTGGTGAAAATCGTAGTTTTCATCGGGGAAAGTCATTTCCGCCGCCTGCTCAGGCGGCAGCAGTTGTTCTGCATGGATCCACCTTTTCCCGTCATATGTAACCGCCATCCGCCCGCGGAGGGGAAACGGCTCGTTGGGGATATTGATATCTGCGGCGTGTTTTTCATCGATCAATCGGATTTCCATTTTTCACCTCATATTTTTCCCGCCAATGAAAGCTCTTTGAGCTGTGCGTCCCCGCACAGCTCTGTTTACTTTTCGATATGCCGGTACATCCGGGAAGGGGCCGCCTCCCCGTCCCCCTGGACCATACCATAAAATTCCCAGCCATACCGCTCGTAAAAACCGGTGTGGTCGGTCAGCAGGTAAAGGGTACCGATCCCCTTCCCCGCCATATCGCCGCAGACAAACCGCAAAAGCGCCCCGGCGACCCCCTGCCGCCGGAATCCCGGCTCGGTATAGACGGCACAGACGTTGGGGGCGAGGTCCTTCCGGTTATGGAAGTCGTTTTCAATGACCCCCATCCCGCCGATGATCGCCTCCCCCGCCAGGGCCAGGTACCATTGGGGGACCGGCGCGTCCCCTCTGACTGCCTCCGCGATGCTGTTTTCGTATTCCGAAAGGGGGATCCCCCACTTTTCCGCAAACCACCGGGCCGCCCGCCCCGCCAGTTCCGGCCGGTCGGATATCTTAACCAGCGTGTATTCCATCCCCATTTTCCTCCTCCGCCTCTTTTTTCCCGGGGTCCAGCGTCACCGCCTCGACGATATACCGCGGGCGGTCTTTGACCTCGCCGTAGATCTTCCCGATATACTCCCCCACCAGCCCGAGGCCGGACAGGATAAGCCCGCAGGCCAGCCAGATGGAGACAAGCACCGCCGAAACCCCGGTCAGCGCCCCAGTCGCCAGGTGGACGACCAAACAGATGATACCGGACGCCGCTGCGCCGGCGGTCAAAAGGATGCCGAAAGCGAGCAGAAGCCCGACCGGCTTGACCGAAAAGGAAGTGATCCCGTCCCAGGCCAGCGCCAGCATCTTTTTGAGGGGGTACTTGCTCTCCCCGGTGAACCGCTCGGCGCGGGCATAGGCGACAGTCGAAGACTTGTAGCCGATCTGCGGGACGATGCCCCGCAGGAAGAGGTTGACCTCCCGGTAGGAAGCGAGGCCGGCAAGCGCCCGGCGGCTCATCAGCCGGTAATCGGC
Source organism: uncultured Clostridia bacterium (assembly GCA_944388825.1). Taxonomy (GTDB): domain Bacteria; phylum Bacillota; class Clostridia; order Oscillospirales; family Ruminococcaceae; genus Faecivivens. The sequence continues at coordinate 12,752 of CALXKG010000039.1, forward strand.
GTGGTTGAAGACCACTTCCACTCCCATCGCCCGGAGCAGCTTATAAAACCCCTCGGCGGTGAACCGCTTGAAGAAGGTGTCGGTCTCCCGGGAGGAGCGAACGCCGTAGACGATGTCGCTGCCGTTTTTATATTCCCGCAGCATCCCGTCCACCGCCCCGATGTCGTCCTGCAAATCGGCGTCCATCGAGATCGCGCAGTCGCAAAGCCCTTTCGCCGTCATCAGCCCGGCCAGCAGCGCGTTCTGGTGCCCCCGGTTGCGGGAGAGCTTGACCCCGCCGAACAGTCTGTCCGCGCGGGAAAGCGTCTCGATCATCTCCCAGGTGCGGTCGCGGCTGCCGTCGTTGACAAAGAGGACGCGGCTGTTCCCGTCCACCTCCCCGGCGGAAATCAGCCCCCGTATCTTTTCCCGCAGCCGTTTGGCCGTCTCGGGGAGGACCTCCTCCTCGTTGTAGCAGGGGACGACGATATACAGCACCGGGCGCACCCGGTTTAAGGTTTCCAGTTCCATAAAAGGTCACGTCCTTTCCCGTGTAGAGATGGTCAGACTGTTGGATTGCATGGTTTAACTGAACAATATAAACATTCCGAGCGTCTAATCAGCGCTTCGAAGACCGGCCTTCCACGGCCGGTCTCATGCGGGTGGGGCGGAAACTCACGCCGCGTCGGACATGGGATTGTCAAGGGGCTTGCTCCTTGACCGGATTCTTAAGGCAGAGCCTTAAGCGGATTCTCAAGGCAGAGGTCGTTTGCTACGCAAACACTCGCAATCAATAGATTGCGACCTTTCGTCGTTAAAAATGTGGTTTTGTGCTTCTGCACAAAATGCGGGCCAGCCCGTACGGCCCGCAAACATTTTTAATCAGTTTGCTACGCAAACTGACTGCCTTAAGGGCAGCGAAACCAGTGTCAAATTGTTCTGATGAACACCTCAACCGGTCATAGCCCCGGCCGCCCCGCGTCCCCGTCCGGCGTCTGGCCTTCCTGTTCCGCCTGCCGCCGCTTTTCCGCCGTATACCGGACAAAGGGCCGCGCCACCGTCCGGGTGTAGGCCCGGGACAGCGGGATCTCCTCCTCCCCGGCGTTTAAAAAGCTGTGCCGGTCGCAGCGGTCGAACCCCGCCGGGCTAATCCCCTTCCGCTTGAGAATAAAGAGGTAAAGGGCCAGCAGGGCAAACCCGCCGCCGGTCATAACCGCCCCCCACTTCAGCCCCGGGGTCTCATAGTCAAACCGGATAGTCGAATAGCCCGCCGGGACCTCGACCGCCATCAGCCCGCAGTCGACATTTTCAATCTCGACCGGTTCGCCGTTGACCTTCGCGCTCCAGCCGGCGTCCCACGGGACACTGAAGAACAGCAGTTCGGGCGTATCGCTGTCAAAGGTGGCGGTAAAGCCCTTTGCGTCCCGGACAAAGGAGCGGCAGCTCTGTTCCCGCAGCGCGTCCGCCGCCGCGGCCAGTTCGCTCTCGCCCAGGGGCGGGTCTGTCCCCTCCGGCAGCGGGGAAAGCAGGTCGGAATACTTCCCGATCTGTTCGTCGGTCAGATAGAGGCCCCGCAGCAGCAGCCGGTCCAGCTGCCCCTCCGGGCAGTCTTCGACGTCCTGTCCGTCCAGATAGTAGTCAAAGGCAAACCCCATCGGGACATAGTTTTCATTTTCGTAGATGTCCAGGTCGTTTTCGGTCGTCAGATACCGGAACCCGTCCACTTCCAGTTTCTCGTCTTCTTCGTAGTTTACGAGGTACCTGACCGACGTCAGCGTCCGCAGCCCGATATAGGAGATGTCCGGGCGGGAAGCGACGTCCCGGTCGATGCCGAGGAATTCGTAGAAGGTAAAGACCGACCCCGACACCACCGACTGGAACGCCTGGATGGTCGGCACCTGCCAGAACATCGGGAAGTTGTCCAGCACCCGCGTCCCGTCCCGGTTGTAGGTGTCGATCCGGTAGACGTCGTCCTTTTCGGCCGCGATCGTCTCAAATTCCCCGTTCAGCCCCATATCCACCACCCGGTGGACGGCGGTCGGGTTGCCCTTGCCGATCGAGAGCAGGACGATCGAGGTGGCGCAGATCATCAGGCTGAGGGTCAGGCAGGCCGGCCGGACGAACTGCCGCCGCGGCAGCCGGATCAAAAAGCTGACGATGACCGCCGCCGCCAGTACGATCGCAAAATAGGCGGCAAACCGCTCGGGGTAGTTGATCAGCCGCCCGAAGACGACCTCCCCGTCCGCGTACGACGGGAAGACCGCCACCACCGCGAACAGCAGCACCCCCGCCATCGTCCAGCGCACCCCGCTGCGCAGCGCCGCGGTATCCGCCTGTTCGAGGGCGACCACAGTCGCCGCCGCCATCAGAAGCACCGGCATGAAGAACCATCTCGCGTAGTAGGAGGAGTTGAAAAGCGAAAACGCGCTGTTTAAAACCGGGACAAGGGCGATGAAGAGGCTGATCAGCAGCAGCTTTTTCACCCACGCAAACCGCTTCAGCCCCATCTTGAGGAAGGCGGCAAGCCCCACCGTCGAAAAGAGCGGCAGGTAAAGGGAGACGCTCGACCATTTGGCGTTGGAATCGGGGAACAGGTTGGGATAGGCCGGGACGTCCGGCGGGTAAAAGAGACTGGACAGGATGAGGCCGTACCGCTGTTCGTTGCCGTAGAAAAGCCCGCTCCACCCCAGCAGCCAGTTGTCCAGCCTGGGGTTTGACAGCACCATCAGGATCGCCGGCAGCAGCAGGACGCCGGACAGGATAAGCCCCAGCGCCGCCTCCAGCGCAAAGAGAAAGAAATTCCCGACGGTAACTTTGTAATCCTTCCGGGTAAAGGCGCAGACCGCGAAGTAAAGGACGCAGAAGATCACTTCCCCGAAGAAGAAGTAATAGTTGACGGTCGCCAGCAGCCCCACCGCCAGCGGGAAGGCCCCCCGCCGCCCGTCGACAAAGTATTCCTCCATCCCGATGAGCAGAAGCGGGAAAAAGGCGATCACCTCGTGGAAGTGGTTGAAGAAGATGTTGTAGATGCTGTAGCCGGAAAAGGCGTACATGAGGGCGCCCAGAAAGGCGTAGTCGGGGCTGCGGACAAACCGCCTGAGGTAGCCGAAAGAGGTGGCCGCCGCCGTCGCGATCTTCAGCATCATCAGGGGGGCCATTAAATAGGGCACCGCCCCGCTGGGGAACGGGATGGTCAGCCAGAAGAAGGGCGAACCCAAAAGGTAAAAGGCGTAGGAGCCGACAAAGTTCGACCCCAGGTCGGTATACCAGTTCCACCCGACCTCCCCCGACCGGATCATGTCGTGGCACATCTGGTAAAAGGGGATCTGCTGGACGTTGTAGTCGCCGTAATAGACGAAAATCCCCCCGTCCATCACAAGGAACGGCAGGTAGATGACCGCCGCCAGTATAAACGCCGTCACAAATACCCGCAGGTATTGCCGCCCGGGAGTTACCTCCCGCAGCAGGGTATTGGACTTTACTCTCTGCTTATGCACAAAAGCGCCTCCCGCGCCTGCCGGGCCGGGCAGGCAGTTGTTTGGTGGACAGGGCGTATATCCCGGACGTCCACTTTAAAACCCAGTTCACAATCAGTATAACACGTTTCCCCGAGGATAACGTGAAATATCGGTTAAATTTTCCAGCGCCAAAAACCAATGCGGGCTTACCCCTCCGCTGTCGGCCGGACGTCCCGCAGCCGGTAAATATGCCCCGAAATGTCGCAGCCGTCCAGTTCCAGCAGCTCGATTCCTCTCCGCCCGGGATCCAGAGGGCTGTCCAGCGCGCAGGCAAACCCGTTATAAAAGAGCTCGATACTCCCCCGGTCGGCGAAAATCCGCAGTTTCCCCTTCCCGTCCCCGGGCAGCGGGTATACCCCGGTCGGGAACAGGAGCTTCTTCCCGCCCTCCCGGATGGAGATAAGCGTCCCCCGCACCGACAGGGTAAGCGCCCCGCCCGGCCGGAACCCGGTATCCAGTTCCAGCTCCAACGCCTCCCCCGGCATCCCCGCAAGGGCGGCGGAGATCTCCGCCAACCCGCCGGAAACAGCCTTCCCGTCCTCCCGCAGCGCCTTTACCGCCTCCGCCGGGGATTTGTACAGCCGCGGGCCTTCCGCCGTGCTTTTCAGCTCCAGCTTCCAGGGCAGGCTCATGCAGCCCTGGAACTTCTCCCCCAGGAACCGGGTCGGCAGCCAGGAGAGCTGCAAAACCTCCCCGTCCGCCGTCCCGAAGAAAGTCTGGGGCGCGTAAGCGGCGGCGTCGACAAAGGTTTTGACCGGCCGGTTTTCCAGCTGGGTACAGCCTTTGACCGGTTCCCCGTGGATAAACCTCCGCCCCTCAAACTGCCCGGCCATATAGTTTTCCGGCGAGCCGAAAAAGACCCAGCGGGGCTTGTCCTTCTCCCCGTCGAGGTAGAGCCGGAAGAGGTCGGGGCATTCGGCGGCGCCGGGCAGCGTCAGCGTCTCCCCCCGCTCCCAGCGGAGCAGGTCGTCGGAATAGAGAAGGGTATAGTCGTTGTCCTTAAGGTAGAGCGCCATCACCCAGCAGCCGGCCTCTTCCACCCACTGCACCTTCGGGTCGCGGTTTAACGGCGCAAATTCCGGCACGACCGGACCGTATTTTGTAAACGTCTTCCCGCCGTCGGTGGAATACGCGGCGCACTGGGGGGTCTCCGGCCGCTTCCACCCTTCCGGGGGGACCGGGTTCCCGTCCACGTCCGTGGGGAAATCGGGCGGCAGCCGCATCCCGGTTGCGGTGTAAAAGAGCAGCACCGGCGGTTTTTCCTTTGTCCCCAGCCCCGACACGTTCCGCCGGTCGATGACGGCGCTGCCGGAGAAGATCAACCCGTCCCGGTCGTCCGGGCAAAGGGCCGGTTCCCCTTCCCGCCAGTGGAGCAGGTCCCTGCTCACCGCGTGCCCCCAGTGGGTGTTCCCGTGGGAGAGGCCGAAGGGGTTGAGCTGGAAAAAGAGGTGGTAGGTCTCCCCGTCGAAGTAAAGGCCGTTGGGGTCGTTCATAAACCCACGGGCCGGGGTAAAGTGGGCAAGCGGCCGCAGCGGCTCCCGGTAGAGGTCTTCTTCCCCCAGCCGCCGGTCCGACAGCCGGGCGAGACTCTCCAGTTTTCCGCCGTCCTCCCCCGAAATGGTGAAGGAAAATCCTTCCCGTTTCCCGTCCGGCAGCGGCAGCGCCGCCCACATCCCCGGCCTTTCCGACAGCCGCAGCGCTTCCCTGCGGACCTCTTTCCCTTCATAGTAAACAGTGACCAGCCGGACGGGGGCGTCCGCCTCTGCCGGCAGGTTTAAGAAAAGCGACATATGGATCCCTCCTGGTAAAACAAAAAAGCCTTCTGTACAAGACAGAAGGCTTTTGGACAAATGGTGTGGATAAATGGACTTGAACCATCGACCCCCTGCATGTCAAGCAGGTACTCTAACCAGCTGAGCTATACCCACATTTTTTGGCATTCCTTTGGCGTTCCCTCGGAACGATAGCTATTATAGCACAGCCGGAAAGAAATTGCAAGGGGTTTTGCAAATTTTTTTCCAAAATTTTTTCGCGGCGTTTTTCAGACCTGGAACGGCTTGCAGATGACCTCGTTGACCCGGGTTTTGAGAATATCCGCCGCGTAGGACGGGGTGACGGCGCAGGCGGTGTCCGCCCCTCTCCCGCTGCCGCCGATGCAGACGACCGGCTTGCCGAACGGGATCTCCCCGGCGTCGAGGGCCATGACCGCGATCTCAACGCAGACCTTGACCCCGCGGGAGATCATCCGCAGCGTATCCGCCATCAGCTCGACCGGGTAGATGCCGCCATGCGCCTTGCTGATCCCCCGTTCCGCCCCGCTTAAGACATGGGCGGCGGTGACGAGGGCGGCGCCTTTGCTTTTCAGCGCGGCCGCCGTCTCTTCCGGCATCCGGTTCTTCCCTTCGGAGAAGGCCAGCCGGACGACGACCAGTTTTCCTTTAAATCCCCGCGCCTGCGCCATCTCGCAGAGCTTCAGGGCGGTGTCCCCGATGCTGGAGGCGACAACGATGTCGGTGCCCAGCTCCGCCGCCCGGTCAAGGGCCAGCGCCAGCGTCTCTTCGGTATTTTCGGGGCCGATCTTTTCAAAAACCTTGTGCATACTGCATCCTCCTGTCAAGTAAGCCGTGGATAACCGATACATCCAGTATAACAAAAGCGGGGATATCTGTCAATCCCCGCCCTCACTTGCATCACCGCCCGGATTTCATGGGCAATAGACTTGAAAAAGCCTACCACCATAATCACTTTTTTTTCTCATTTAAATCTGCCATGGTAAAACTCAATTGTTCCCCGTCCGGAAAGCAAACTGTCAATTTCCCGCCAAGCGCATCCACAATACGCACCAGATCGGCGGCGGTGAACGTATCCCGATACATTTTATTGTTCATAGATTGGGCAGAAGAACCGATTGCGGCGGCGAGATCTTTGTTTTTAAATCCACGCAGTTTCATCAGCGCCCGTATTTTATTTGAAATCGACACAAAAACCCCTCCAACCACAAAAAAGTACTTGACAAATGAAAATGATTGCGCTATAATATCCCATAAGCGGGATGTTAAAAATAAAATTTGGATAGACATCCTAAAAGGAGCGATGAAAAGTGACCCTGTACGACCTCTACCTCGCCTGGGTGGAAAGACGGGACTGCCCCGCCTACCGGGCAGCCGAAAAGGCAGGTTACCCCTTTTTAGACCAGCTCCCGGACGGGGACGCGCAGCAGCTGGTCGAGACGATCATCGACCGGGAAGCGGCCGCCTACGCCGCCGGTTTTAAGCAGGCGGCCCAGCTGCTGCAAAATTGAAAAACGCCCCTCAGGCACAGCCTGAAGGGCGTATGATGGTGGACGCACTGGGGCTCGAACCCAGGACCTCAGCGATGTGAACGCTGCGCTCTAACCAGCTGAGCTATGCCTCCGAATGAAAAGGGCGGACCCAAAACCTTTTTGAGCCCGCTGCCTTTTAGAATGGTGTGGATAAATGGACTTGAACCATCGACCCCCTGCATGTCAAGCAGGTACTCTAACCAGCTGAGCTATACCCACATCGGAGAGCTGTTTCGTGACAGCTTCTATATTATAGCGCATCCGCCCCTGTTTGTCAACCCTTTTTGGGGAGATTTTTCGATTTCTTTTTTGTGAACAATTTCTTTCCAAATATGGTTGACAGGATTTGAGAAGATAGTGTATACTATACTTAATAAATTCAATGGAGTGATTGTATGAAAAAGTCAATTGTCGTTCTTTTAATGTCCATAATTGCTAGTCTCAATACCTTTCCTATTCTTGCCCAGTCTGATATTCGTTTCGTTTATTCGCAAGATGGGGTTTTACTTCCCCTAAATACGAATGGAAGTATTTATGTTGGAGGAAATGATATCACCCCCGTGAACAGCAAGGACGAAATAACACGGTATATGCGAGACAATTCCTTAACATTAAGTGAAAAGCTCACGTATATAAAAGAACAAATCGCATTTATACCGCCAACGGAACAACATCAAATCATTCAAGCAACCGATCTTTCTGATGTTGAAAAATCATTATTGTATACTGAATGCATGTATACTCCAGAGCAATATTCTTCCATTATGCAAAAATTTCATACTTCTGTTTACAACACGTCTATGATTTCTCTTCCTGGGATATTTACATGCTATGCCCAAGAAAAATGGAATTATTGTATGCCTGCGGTTACTCAAAGTACAGTAGATTATTTAACCGGTTCTATCTTATCTCAATCCAGCATAGCATCGGATTTACAAATTACTGATTTTACTATGGGACATATGTCAGATTTACAAGAATGCATAAACGGGTATCAATCTGAACGTTATTATATATATCGTGAAAAATATAGCTTAACTGTATTTACTTCATGCGTTAATTATGATATTGATACCGTGCATTGTCCAACAATTGTCAATATTTATGCTCCTGAAACTGGACAATGGTACTATAGAACTGATATAGGCCATGCGTTAAATATAAATGCTATTAGCGCTAGTGGAGCAGAAACCCAAATTGCCGATCCCCTTATTAATAGTGATTTTGCACCGGAAACCGATTTAGACAGCTGTTTCTATGGATGCAGCACAAGCACTCTCTATGCAATCCTTGTCGATTTTTTATACTAATGAGATATAAATTTTTACTATGTATATTTCTGATTCTAATTCACTTATGTGGATGCGCACAACATGCAGAAAAAGAAATTATAGTTCAATACGTCCCTGTTGAAGAATTAGGCAGATATATGTCTATTCATAATATACAAGATGGCGTACTATATGGAATGGTTCAAACTGAATCTGGATATCAATGGGCAACATATGATGCCAGTTCTAATGTGGCCATTCATGGCAATCAACTAAGGAAAGGCCTTTATGGTGAACCATGGAATTGTTTTTCTGGAGAAAATGGAAAAACTCTATATGGAATAGAAAGCTACATAACAGATAACGGATTTGATGCTTATATGTATGCATTATCTCCTTCCAAAACTATAGAATATATTAAAATTGGACACAGCAATTCTATTTTTTATTTTCCGCAATCAGTGGATAATTGTGTATTTTATTTGCATAGATATCGCTCTGACGACGATACGTTGCTAACAAGCAGTGTACAATTTTATAACACAATTACCGGCGAAAAAGGGCCATTCAAGAAATTTGAATTTAATTTAGACGATAATATTGGAGAACATATATTGAATTTCACATATTCTCAAACAGATGAAACGTTTTATGTGTATTCTTCAATTATAAACGAAAGTCAAAACAGGGAATATCAATTAAAAGAATATAATCGAAGCGGAAAATTACAGGCTGCATATAATCTAACCGAACTAACTTCTGAAATTAATCAAACTAGAGTTTATGATATGAAGGTTGAAAATAAAATCCTTTTTTTGCGTAATTTTTCAAACCAAAGTATTTTTGTTGATTTGAAAAGCTCGCAACCTCAAATTCTATTATCCAATTTAGTGAATGATAATTGCTTTTCCAGTGCTTTTATTTCTGATATAAATGCCTTCTCCGATTTTTTTCTGAATAAAATCTATAACGACGATGGCAGCATATGCTATGAAATTGTCAGCTTAAATCGGGATACCGCCGAAATAAAGCGATATACACAGAAAGAATTGGGAGTAAGTGAAGATATAGATTTAATTTATATTGATGAAAATGATATTCTCATTCAAGTTTCAAAGAATAATGCTGATTATTTTTACTATGGAGCATTATATGATGGAGAAATTACAAAGTTGCACCCGCTCACCCTCGAGGACCTTGCTTATTCCAGCTTATCCAAACCATAAAAAACGCGCACGGGCGATAAAACCCGTGCGCGTTTCCCTTTATTCCACCGTCCGAAACCCCCAGCTGAGCCTGCCGCCGGTATCCTCCCCGTCCCACTGGGCGATGACTTCATAGACGCTGTCCGGTTCCGCCCGGAACGAAAACCCGTCGGTCAGCGCGACCGCCTCCCCGTCGGGGACCGACTTGCACCCCCGCTCGCCTGCGTCCCAGCGGGTCACGCGGACCGCGTCCGGGTCCCCCTCCGCGCCGGAGAAGGAGAGGGTGAGCATCTCCCCGTCCGACAGGCTGACCGCGGCCAGATGGGCGTCCTCCCACCGCAGCGGGTGGTCGGAGTCCTGCATCACGCTCGCCCCCTCCCGCGTCCAGGAGGAGCTGCCCCGCAGCGGGCTTGTGGCGCCGGCCGTCTTCCCGTTTGCCTGCAGCAGCTGCAGCGACGGCATCCCATAGCTGTCGCTCCCGCCCGCAAGTTCCGCCTGCGCGGCGTTCCAGGCGGCGATCAGCTCCGAGACGTCCGCCGTCTCGCCGGTCAGCGTCACCTCCACGCACCCCGATAAGGTCGACGGCCAGGTCTCCAGCACGCTGTCGCAGCGGTATTCCACCACCTGCCCGGGCGAAAGCGCGTCCGGCAGGACAGATTTTCCTTCCTCATCCCGCCAGGCTTTCCCTTCAAAGCCGATGAAGGTGGCGCCGTCCACCCCGTCGCTCCCTTCCGGCGCCAGGTAGACGCCGGTGCCGGTCACTTCAAAAATGACGCCGGTCTCGCACAGCTGCCCCTCCGCCCCGGCAGTGCACCCGCCGAGGGTAAGGGCCGTCCAGACCGCCCCGGCGGCGGCCGCCAGGAATTCCCGGATCTTTGCCATATCCATTCCCCCATTCCGTATTTCCCACAAGGCCGTTTGCCTTTCACTGGTAATACGCTTGGCAGGGGGAAAAAGTTGCACCTTATTCGGAATTTTACATTTCCGTTCCTCTCCTTACCGCCCACTTATACAAGTTCTTTTTGGGAGGGCGCTGTCCGCGAAGCCGAATAACCCGAAACCCGGCCACATCTTCTCCTGAAAAGAAAAAGGGAGACAGCGTCCCGTCCCCCTTTATCCATCATTTCTTCTTAAACGCCGCGAAGTCCGACTTGACCGCCTTATAGACCTGCAATCCCTTTTTCTGCCCGAACCGGCGGATGATCGCCCGGTAGAACTCCTGCTTCCCCTCGGAGGAAAGGA
>CALXKG010000040.1 GCA_944388825.1 uncultured Clostridia bacterium
CGGCGCCGTTTCTGTACACAGCCTGCGGACGGTCCGCTGCAAAATCCGCCAAATTGCCTGCGGAGCGGCGGGATTTTGTCGGTCAATCCGGCGTTTTTTGAAAAAACAGTTGACAAGCCGGGGTTGAATCCGCTATACTACTAAATTGAGAGTTTTCGCTTTTTTCGTCCTCCGGGAAACCGTTCCGGAGGCGCGCCCGGCGCACCACCCATACTTCTGAAGCGCCTCAAGGCCGGTAAGCGGCCGGCGGGGAGCGGAGACCGTTACTCTATCGGATAAAAAGGAGGCAAAGTGCAATGAAGAGAACCTACCAGCCCAAGAAACTCCACAGAAAGAAAGTCCACGGCTTCAGAAAGAGAATGGCGACCGCCAACGGCCGCAAGGTCTTAAAGCGCCGCCGTGACCGCGGCCGTGCGCGGCTGACCTATTGATCGGAGACGGTTACGGGCCGGGCTACAATGGAATGGAAGACAAATGGCCGCGCTCTGCCGGCGCTTTAATCCAGGCGCCCGGGGAGGCGGCCTGTTTGTTTTTCGTCCTGCCGCCCGGCGCAAACGAAAGGGGGTCTCAGTTACCGGATGACGGATAAACCAGCAAAACCCCTTACCCTCACCCTCAATAAGGAGTTCCGGCACGCCTATTACCAGGGGAAAAGCTGTGCGACCCCCTGTTTTATCCTTTATATGGTGCGCGGCAGGCCTGGGGTCCGCCGCTATGGCATCACCACGTCCAAAAAGCTGGGCGGCGCGGTCCAGCGTAACCGGGCCCGCCGGGTGATCCGGGCGGCCGTCTGGTCGCTGGGGGACGAGCTGCCGGCCGGCAGGGACTTTGTCTTTGTCGCCAGGGAGCGGATCCTGACCGCCAAATCCACGGAAGTGGCCGCGATGCTGCGCCGTGCCCTCAAAAAGCTCCAGCGCCCCGCTTCCCCGGACGGGAAACGGAATCCGCCCCGCCGCGGGAAAGGGCGGGAGGAACATGGCTGACCCCGCCGCCCGCGCGGTAACAGCCTGTATCCGCTTTTACCGCCGTTACCTGTCCCGGCTTAAAGGGCGGCCCTGCTGCCGCTTTTACCCGACCTGTTCGGCCTATACGCTGGAGGCGGTCGGGCGGTTTGGCGCCGCGAAGGGGCTGTGGCTGGGGCTGTGGCGGATTTTACGGTGCAATCCCTTCTGTAAAGGGGGGATCGACCCGGTGCCGGAAACGTTTGCCTTTTTCCCCCGGCGGCCCGACCGCCGGAATCCTCACGACCGGCTGCGGCCCTATCCCCGCCGGCGGTGAGCGTTTTTCCACCCGGGGGGCCGCGCTATTTCTAGGGCCCCGGACTCCTTCCCAGAAAGGAAAAAATCTACCCATGAATATTATCGCTTACCCTCTGGGGTGGGTCATGTGGGCGATCTACCAGGTGGTCAACAATTACGGCGTCGCGCTTATCCTGTTTACCGTCCTGTTCCGCCTCATCCTCTTCCCTTTGAGCATCAAGCAGCAGAAGTCCAGCGCCAAAATGCAGGTCTTCCAGCCGAAGATCGCGGAGATCCAGAAAAAGTACGCCAATAATAAGGAAAAGCAGCAGGAAGAGATGATGAAGCTCTACGAGGCCCACGGCTACAACCCGATGGGCGGCTGCCTGCCGTCGATTATCCAGATCATCCTCCTGTTCGGCGTTATCTACGTCGTTTACGAGCCGCTGACCCACATCCTCCGGCTGGACGCGGACGTCGTCACCCAGATGACCGACATTGTGACCAAGCAGCTGGGCAACCAGGGGGTCTACAACCAGCTGGCCGTCATTTCGGCGATCCAGAACCCCGAGCAGATCGGATGGTTTTCCGGCATCTCCCAGGAGATCGTTTCCCAGATCCAGAATTTTGACTACGACCTCTTCGGGCTGTACCTCGGCTCGATCCCGACCTGGAACAGCCTTCTGGTCATCGTCCCGATCCTGTCCGGCGCGACCGCGTTCCTCACCTCCTTCATCTCGATGAAGATCACCCCCGGTATGAACCAGCAGACCGGCATGATGAAGGGCATGATGTACGCGATGCCGATCTTCTCCCTCTTTATCGCCTTCTCGGTGCCGGTCGGCGTCGCGATCTACTGGATCGCCGGCAACATCCTGGCGATCGTCCAGACGGTCGTCTTAAACCTCTTCTACTCTCCCGCCAAGTATAAGGCGGAGTATGAGGAGCAGGTGCGCAGAGTCGAGGAGCAGAAGCGCCTCGAGCGGGAAGAGCGCAAGAGAAGGAACGGCGGCAAGAAGCTCCCCGAGGAGATCGAGGAGGAAGAGGCCGCCAAAGCTGAGGCGAGACGGAAGACCCCCGCCACCCCCGACGCGGAAAAGGCGGCGGAAGCCTATATGACCTCCAAGGAGCTCAACCGCAAGCGCCTGGCGGAAGCCCGGAAACGGGACGCGGAGAAGTACGGCGACGAGTATATCGAAGTCACCGACCAGGATTTGATGTAAAAAACGCTGGAACCGGCTTGCTGCCGGCCAGCAAATCGTTTCTCCGCCTAACAATCGCACCCCTTTTACGCAGGCATGATCAGGAGGAATACAGTATGACCCGTGAGTATATTGCATCTGCGAATACCGTCGATGAAGCGATCGAC
>CALXKG010000041.1 GCA_944388825.1 uncultured Clostridia bacterium
TGTATGCGCTGCGGCAAATGCTCCGGCACCTGCCCTTCCTACGATGAGATGGAATACCATCCCCACCAGTTTGTCTACATGGTCGAAAAAGGGGAAATCGAAAAGCTGATGGCTTCCCCGTCGATCTTTAAATGCCTATCCTGCTTCGCCTGCGTAGAACGCTGCCCCCGCGATGTCGAACCGGCTAAACTGGTCGAGGCGATCCGCCTTGCGGTCATCCGCCAGCAGGGACAGAACCACTTAAAGGCAAAGGACATCCCCGCGCTGGTTGAGCTCGACCCCGACCTCCCGCAGCAGGCGCTTGTCACCGCCTTCCGCAAATACACGAAGTAAGGAGGAGAAACCATGCAGAGAATTGGCGTATTCGTATGTTGGTGCGGTTCCAATATCGCAGCAACCGTAGACGTCCAGGCGGTTTCCGACGCGCTCGCCAAAGAGCCGGGCGTCGTCTATGCCACCAATTATCAGTATATGTGCTCGGAATCGGGCCAGAACCTCATTAAAGATGCCGTAAAAGAGTACGGCCTCACCGGCGTCGTCATCTGCTCCTGTTCGCCCCGTATGCACTAGGCGACCTTCCGCAAATGCGTCGCGTCGGTCGGCTTAAACCCCTATATGCTGGAAGTCGCGAACATCCGCGAACAGTGCTCCTGGATCCATAAGGACAAGGCGACCGCCACCGAAAAGGCGATCATCTTAGGGCGCGCCGCGATCGCAAAGGTCCAGTTGAACGCCCCCCTGACGGCCGGCGAGAGCCCCGTCGTCAAACGGGCGCTGGTCATCGGCGGCGGTATCGCCGGTATCCAGACGGCGCTGGACATCGCCGAAGCCGGGTTTGACGTCGACATCGTCGAAAAGCAGCCCACCATCGGCGGCAAGATGGCCCAGATCGACAAAACCTTCCCGACGCTGGACTGCGCGGCCTGCATCCTGACCCCGAAGATGGTCGAATGCTCGCAGAACGAAAAGGTCCATATCTACGCCTACTCGGAAGTCGAGGAAGTCAAGGGCTTCGTCGGCAATTTCACGGTCAAGATCAAAAAGAAAGCCCGCTATGTCGATGAGAACAAGTGCACCGGCTGCGGCGACTGCACCACCAAATGCCCGATGAAAAACGTCCCCAACGAGTTCAACCTCGGCCTGGACACCCGCCGGGCGGTCTATATTCCCTTCGCGCAGGCAGTACCGAAGGTCGCGACCATCGACCCCAACTACTGCAATATGCTGAAAAACGGCAAATGCGGCCTCTGCGCCAAGGTTTGCGGCGCGGGCGCCATTGACTATAAACAGAAAGACCAGTACATCGAAGAACAGTACGGCGCGATCGTCGTCGCGACCGGCTACAACCCGATCAAGCTGGATAAGTTTGAAGAGTTCGGCTACTCCCTCTCGAAGGACGTCGTCACCTCGCTGGAGCTGGAGCGGCTGATGAACGCGGCCGGCCCCACCGGCGGCACCCTGCTGCGCCCCTCCGACGGCAAGCACCCGCATACGATCGTCTTTGTACAGTGCGTCGGCTCCCGCGATACCTCCGGCTGCGGCAAGCCCTACTGCTCGAAGATCTGCTGTATGTATACGGCTAAGCACGCGATGCTGATCCGTGAAAAGTACCCGGATACCGAGGTTTACGTCTTCTACATCGACGTCCGGACCCCCGGCAAGAACTTTGACGAGTTCTACCGCCGCGCAGTCGAACAGTACGGCGTCCACTATATCAAGGGCATGGTCGGTAAGGTTGCGCCCCGGGCCAACGGCAAGATCATGGTCCAGGCCAGCGACCTGCTGATGGACGAACAGCTGCATATCGAAGCCGACCTGGTCGTCCTCGCCGCCGCGATCGAGCCGGACAAGTCGGCCAGACCGCTTGCGACGATGCTGACCGCCAGCATGGATACCAACGACTTCTTCACCGAGGCCCACCCGAAGCTGCGCCCGGTCGAAAGCCCGACTGCCGGCATCTTCCTCTCCGGCGTCTGCCAGGGCCCGAAGGATATCCCCGAGACGGTCTCCCAGGCGAGCGCCGCGGCCGCGAAGGTCATCGGGCTGCTGGTCAAGGACAAGCTGACCACCAACCCCTGCGTCGCCCACTGCAACGAACTGATGTGCAACGGCTGCTCCAGCTGCGAACGGGTCTGCCCCTACGGCGCGATCACCTATTCCGACAAGGAGTTCCGTATGCCCGACCGCACCACCCAGCTCCGCAGGGTCGCGTCGGTCAACCCCGCTGTCTGCCAGGGCTGCGGCGCCTGCACGGTCGCCTGCCCCTCCGGCGCTATGGACCTTAACGGCTTCTCGAACAGTCAGATTATGGCGGAGGTAGATGCAATATGCCAGAAGTAAATGCTTATAAACCCAAAATTGTGGCGTTCTGCTGCAACTGGTGCTCCTACGCCGGGGCGGACCTGGCCGGCACCAACCGGCTAAACTACCCGGCCGACGTCAAGATCATCCGCGTCCCCTGCTCCTGCCGGGTCAACCCGATGTTTATCCTCCGCGCTTTCCAGCGGGGGGCCGACGGGGTCATCCTCTGCGGCTGCCACCCGGGCGACTGCCACTACACCACCGGCAACTATTACGCCAGACGCCGCATGACCCTGCTTTTCTCGATGCTGGATTACCTCGGCATCGAAAAGGAGCGCACCCGCGTCGAATGGGTATCCGCCGCTGAGGGCGCGAAGTTCGCCGCTACGATGAACGAGTTTGTCTCCACCGTCGCGGCCCTCGGCGAGAACAAGAGATTGGAGGACTTACGATGCAAGGAATGATGATCGCCCGCGCGAAGGAGCTTCTCCAGGACGGTACCGTAAACCGGGTGCTCGGCTGGCAGGCCGGCGAGTTTGCCTATGATATCACCCCCGCGGTCTTTGAGACGGCGGAAGAATTGGACGCAGGTTTTGTTTACAATGCCTTCTGCGGCAACAACCTTTCCAAATACCTGATCAAGGAGACCAAAAAGGACGGGAAGGTCCTGGTCTTCTTAAAACCCTGCGACACCTACAGCTTTAACCAGCTGCTGACCGAGCACCGGTTCGACCGGGAAAAGGTCTACGCGATCGGTATCCCCTGCGAGGGCAAGACCAGCGGCGAGATGCTGAAGGCCAAGGGCGTTTCCGGCATCACCGGGATCGACGAAGACGGCGATTCGATCACCGTCCACACCGTCTACGGCGACCAGGGCTTTAACCGCAGCGATGTGCTGGAAGAGCGCTGCCTCACCTGCAAGAGCAAAAAGCACGTCGCTTACGACGAGCTGATCGGCGAGGACGGCGAGGTGCTGGATTCCCACCGGTTCGACATGGTCGCGAAGCTGGAGGCGATGACCCCCGACGAGCGGTTCGCCTTCTGGCGGAGCCAGCTCTCCAAGTGCATCCGCTGCAATGCCTGCCGCAACGTCTGCCCCGCCTGCTCCTGTGAAAAGTGTGTCTTCGATAACCCCGAATCCGGCATCGCCCAGAAGGCGGCGGCCGATTCCTTCGAAGAGAATATGTTCCAGATCATCCGCGCCTTCCATGTGGCCGGGCGCTGCACCGACTGCGGCGAATGCTCGAGGGCCTGACCGCAGAACATCCCGCTGCATCTGTTAAACCGCAAATTCATCAAGGATATCGACGCGCTCTACGGCGACTACCAGGCCGGCGCCGAAGTCGGCAGCCGCGCCCCGCTGGTCAACTATACCCAGGGCGACGTCGAACCCAGTATCGTCTATCACAGGGAGGGTAAATAAATGCTGAAAATTTCCCTTTCCAAAATCCAGGACCTGTTCGCCGCCATCGCGGCCGACGAGGCCCTCTACATCCCGGCCGACCACGCCGGGCAGCCGGAATTCATGCGCTGGGAAGCGGGGATGCAGATGGCGGACGCCCTCAACACCGTCCGCAGCGCGAAGGACTTCTTCTTCCCCCAGACCGAGAACCTCGTCACCTTTAAGATGCAGGGCCAGAAGATCGACATCATCGACCCCCGCTCCGAGACGGAAGATTTCGTCGTCTTCGGGGTACGGGCCTGCGACGTCAGGAGCTTTTCGATCCTCGACCGCGTCTTCCTGGTCGACCCGGTCGACAGCTACTACGAAAACCGCCGGAAGCACGGCACCATCGTCTCGATGGCCTGCTCGAAGCCGGCTGAGACCTGCTTCTGCCATTCGTTTGGCATCGACGCCGCCGAACCGGAAGGGGATGCGGTCTGCTGGAAGACGGAAGACGCCCTCTATATCCGCGCCAACACCGAAAAGGGCGAAAAGCTGATCGAAAAGCTCCGCCCGGTGCTGGAAGAAGCGGACGACGCGCCCGTCAAGGCGCAGCAGGAACAGACCCGCGCGATCCAGGAAAAGCTCCCGTTAAACAGCTTCACCACCGAGAAGTTCGGCGGCGACGTGCTGCTGAAGGTCTTTAACTCGGATAAGTGGGCGAGCCTGTCGGAAGCCTGCCTGGGCTGCGGCACCTGCACCTTCGTCTGCCCCACCTGCCAGTGCTACGACATCCGCGACTTCAAGACCGGCAGCGGCGTCCAGCGGTTCAGATGCTGGGACTCCTGTATGTACTCCGACTTTACGCTGATGGCCTCCGGCAACCCCCGGACCAGCCAGAAGGAACGGTTCCGCCAGCGGTTTATGCACAAGCTGGTCTATTTCCCGGCCAACAACGACGGCATTTACGGCTGTGTCGGCTGCGGGCGCTGTCTCTCCAAGTGCCCCATCTCGATGAACATCGTCAAGGTCGCAAAATGCCTGGAAGGAGAACTGTGATATGAATACTGAAACGTTGATCCCCAAAATCGGCGTTGTGACCGATATCCGCAAGGACACCCCGGACATCAAGACCTTCCGCGTCGTCGGGCGGGACGGGAAAAAGCTGTTTGAGCATATCCCCGGCCAGTGCGCGATGCTCTCGATCCCCGGCGTCGGCGAGGCGATGTTCTCGATCACCTCCTCCCCCACCCTGGAAGAGTATATGGAGTTCTCGATTAAGAAGTGCGGCTGCCTCACCTCCTGGCTCCACGCGATGGACGTCGGGCAGGAGATCACCGTCCGCGGCCCCTACGGCAACGGCTTCCCGGTCGACACCGACTTTAAGGGCAAGGATCTTCTCTTCGTCGCCGGCGGCGTCGGCCTCGCGCCGCTCCATTCGGTCATCAACTACTGCCGGGCCAAGCGGGAAAACTACGGGCACATCCGGATCGTCTACGGCTCCCGCTCGAAGGACGACCTCTTGGATTACCAGGAGATCTTAAACGACTGGATGGCCGACCCCAACATCGAGGTCAACCTGACCATCGACCGGGAACAGGAAGGCTGGGACGGCCACGTCGGCTTTGTCCCCAACTTCGTTAAGGAGCTGAATCCCGACGTCGGCATGACCGTCGTCCTCTGCGGCCCGCCCGTCATGATCAAGTTCACGCTGGCGGGGCTGAAAGAGCTGGGATTCCAGGAGACGCAGGTCTATACCACGATGGAGCTGCGGATGAAATGCGGCATCGGCAAGTGCGGCCGCTGCAACATCGGCAACAAGTACGTCTGCAAGGACGGCCCCGTCTTCCGGTTTGACCAGCTGGACGAACTTCCCAACGAGT
>CALXKG010000042.1 GCA_944388825.1 uncultured Clostridia bacterium
ATCTCCAGCCCGTTTTCCGCGCAGTACCGGAGCACCCGCTCATACGACCGCCCGATCGACAGGTAGTCCCCGATGTGGTAGGTGACGGCGGCCTTTCCGGCAGGCAGATAGCGGATATCCGCCGCCTCCGCCTTTTCCGCCGGCAGGAAGGCGTGGGAGGCCTCGGTATACTTCCCCGTCCGGATCTTCGCAAGCGGGACGATCACCCCGCACTGGAAAAAGACCGGGAGCCCCTGCCCGAACCCTTCGGTAAAACAGCGTTTGGTCGCGATGCTGGTCTCCCGCAGGGTATAGGGCGGGTCGACCGGCTGGGTCAGCAGGTACTGTTCCGGCAGCGGCTCGACCGTGACCGTTTCCCCTTCCCGGCGGCGGGCGGCGGCCGCTTCCATCTGCTCGCAGCGGTTTACGATCCGGCTGCGGATCAGCTTCAGCTCGCCGATCTGCCGGTCGATAACCGGCAGCTGGCTTTTAAACAGCGCGAGGCTCTTCTGGAGGTCGTACCGGCGCATATGCGCTTTGATCTCCGACAGGGAAAAGCCGATCCTTTTTAAAATCAGGATGGTGTCTAAATAGTCCAGCTGGGCGGCGCTGTAGTAGCGGTAGCCGTTATGGGGGTCGACATAGGCCGGGCGGAAGAGGCCGGTCCGATCGTAAAAGATCAGCGTCTGCTTGGAGATATGCTGGTAGCGGGAAAGCTCGCCGATCGAAAACAGGTCATCCATGAAAATCCCCCTTGACATTATAGTTGCTATATCCTTTATTATAGACGGTGGAAGGAAAAAACGCAAGGGAGAGGATTCCATGGTAAAGAATGAAAAAGCCACCCTGCGGGGCTGGTTGCTGGAAGGGCTGACGGCCCGGCGGATGCTGTTTATCCTGCTGGGCGCGATGATCGCCACCTTCGGTATCCACAACATCCACCACCAGGTGGGGATCACCGAGGGGGGCGTCATCGGCCTGATGCTGTTTGTCGACCACTGGACCGGCTTTTCCCCCGCCTACATCACGCCGGTGCTGGATATCGCCTGCTACATTTTGGCGCTGAAATACCTGGGCGGGCAGTTTATCAAGATTTCCGTCCTGTCGACCTTATCGGTGTCGGCTTTTTACAAGCTCTGGGAGCAGTTCCCGCCGATGCTGCCGGATCTGTCCTCCCATCCGCTCCTGGCGGCGGTCCTGGGCAGCTGTTTTGTCGGCGTCGGGGTAGGGATCATCGTCCGGCAGGGCGGTTCCAGCGGCGGCGACGACGCGCTGGCGCTGGTCATCTCCAAAGTCACCCATTGGCGGCTGGCGCGGGCCTACCTGTTTACCGACCTGACGGTCCTGGCGCTGTCCCTTTCCTACATCCCGGTCATTAAGATCGCCTGTTCGGTCGTGACGGTCACCCTTTCGTCTTACCTGATCGACAAGGTGCAGACGTGGAAGTGGAAGGAACGGACAAAGGCCTCCGACTGAGGCATTTTTAAAGAAGGCTCCCGCCGGTGTGCAGGGGCCTTTTTGTTTGGATCCCGAAAAAAGACGCCTTTCCGTATCAACGGAAAGGCGTTTCAAATAAAATGAGAAGGAGTAATTATAAAGGAGGGGGATTGAATTAGAAACAATGAATCTTTGTTTCCGGTTCTTATTATACCATAGCCCGGCGGAAAATATGTGAACAGAAGGATACTTTTATCCTATTTCACAAAACAAATTTTGACAGATTTACCGATTTTTTCCCGCCGGCGGGAGGTAAGCTAGTTTATTCCGGTGAATGCCCGCCGCCTTCCGCCGCGCCCGCAGCCCGGCGAAAAACGCGGTCAGAAGCGCCTGGCAGCTTTCTTCCAGAACCCCGCCCACCACTTCCGGCCGGTGGTTGAAGGGGAAAGAGAAGAGGTCGACTAGGCTCCCGCAGCAGCCGGCCTTTTTGTCCCGCGCGCCGTACACCACCCGCGGGATGCGGGCGTTGATGATCGCCCCGGCACACATCGGGCAGGGCTCCAGCGTCACATACAGGGTCGCCCGGTGCAGCCGCCAGCCGTGCAGGGCCCGGTTGGCCTCTTCGATCGCCAGCAGTTCCGCATGGGCGGCCGCCCGTTTTTCGGTCTCCCGCAGGTTGTGGGCCCTGGCGACCACCTGTTCCCCATCCCAGACGATCACTGCCCCGACCGGCGTTTCCCCCAGGGCGGCGGCTTTTTCCGCTTCCTCCAGGGCGAGGGCCATAAACCGCGCGTCCCGCGCATCCGCCCCCATGGTCAGGCCACCCACAGCCGCTGCACCATCTGGATCAGACCCAGGGCGCAGGCGGCGGAGAAGAACGCGCTGCTGAAAGCGACCAGCAGCTTTTTGCGGAAGGGAAGGCCCGACGGCCGTCCGGCGGCGGGCTTTTCCCCCGCCATCTGCCCGTAGTCCAGCGCCCGGGAGGACAGGATAAAGGCGTTTGTGTCCTTCCGGCAGATGAGTGCAAACGAGATAAGCCCCAGCGCCAGCAGGAACAGCATTTCCGCCTCTTCCGCCCAGCCCGGCAGGAACCGTCCCAGCACCGCGTCCAGCGCCGGCCAGAGGGCGCAGAGGATATGGGCGAGGACCGGGGCGGACAGACGTCCTGTCCGCAGCAGCAGGTAGCCGTACATCAGCCCCATCAGAAAGCCGGTCAGCCCGCCGGTCAGCGTCCCGGCCGTCAGCGCGCCGGTGAGCGCCGTCAGCAGGAGGGCGAAGGCGTCGCCGTATTTGCGCAGCATCCGCAGCAGCAGCCCCCGGAAGAGCAGCTCCTGCAGGACCGGCAGCAGGACGGCGGTGCGGATGATGTAGAGCGCCTGCGCCGCCGGGACGGTCGGGACCGACGCGCTTCCCGCCTCGATCAGCCCCAGGGCGGAAAGGGTGCCGGAAAAGCTCCTCCCGCCCCAGGCCGCCACGGCCGACAGCCCGAGGGCACAGCCGCAGGCAAGCAGCGCGCTGCCGGCGGAAAATGTGGTGTTGTCCCGGCGCTTGAGGTCCCGCCCGCCGGCGAGCAGCAGCACCGCGGCCGGTACCAGGCAGCTCCCCGCCTGCCAGAGCAGGGTGCGCAGCTCGGACAGGACGGCGTTCCAGAAGACCAGGCTGTCCGGGCTTTCGATCGCGATCAGGCCGGCGATCCGGCGGACGGCCAGCTGGCTGGGCAGGATAAAGATGGCCGGGAGCAGCAGCAGGCAGAGCATGACGGCGCCGGTGATGGTCGCGGAGCGCCGGATCTCATGCCGCTCGATCTGCCCGGGATCCAGATGGATAAATCCGTAGCCGCTCATATAGACGTTGCCGCCCTCGGACGGCCAATGGTCCATCAGGGGCGGGTAGCCCCCCTGACGCGGCTGGCGCTGAAACTGCATGGCATTTCCCCCATATCGCAAAGACTTTGTCGAATGACTACTACCTATTATACTATCGTCCGGAAAAAGTGAAAGCGAATTTCTGTAAATTTTCACGCTGTACAAACGGCCGGTTTTCCAGTATAATAAATATAACCATAGGGATAAGGCGGATCGCGGGCGGGCTTTCCGTCAATCTGTTAAACTTTCAGACTTTAAGGCAAAAAAATTTAGAGCCAGTTCACATGATGCCCCGCCGGTTGTGTCACAATATCAGGTAACAGGCTTTTCCATGAAAGGAGCAGACCGATGCCTCGATTTTTTATCCCGCCGGGAGAGGCGGCCGTCGGGACGGAATACCCGCTGGGCCGGGAGGCTTCCGTCCATATCGCCCGGTCGCTGCGGATGCGGGCGGGGGAGAAGCTGACCCTGTCGGACGGGGCGGGGACCGACTTTGAAGCCGAGATCGTCCGCACCGGCGAGACGGTTTCCGTCCGCATCCTGTCCGCCGCCCCTTCCCTGACCGAGCCGCAGGCCCGGACGGTCCTGTTCCAGGCGCTGCCCAAAGGGGATAAGCTGGAGTGGATCGTCCAGAAGGCGACCGAGCTGGGGGTATATGCCATCCAGCCCTTCCTGTCCGACCGGTGCGTCTCCCGCCCGGACGCCCGGTCGATGGAGAAAAAGCGGGCCCGCCTGCAGAAGATCGCCCTGGAAGCCGCCCAGCAGAGCGGGCGGGGGCTGGTGCCGGAAGTGCGGGAACTGGTTACACTGCGCCAGCTGCCCGCACTCTGGCCGGAGAAGACCCTCTTTTTCTATGAACGGGGCGGCAGGCGGGTGTCCGAACTGGTGGCGCCGGACGACCGGTCGGTCGGGCTGATTGTCGGGAGTGAAGGGGGCTTTTCGCCGGAAGAGGCGGATTTCCTCATCGGGAAAGGGGCGCTGGCCGCGACCCTGGGGGCGCGGATCCTCCGGTGCGAAACGGCGCCGGTTGCCGGGCTTTCGGTCATCCTCAGCCGGACGGGGGATATCTGAGGGAGAAATGAAACGGTACCCATGGCGGGCAAAGCCCCGCGTTTTGTTAGAAAGGAGTCAAACCCCATGAAAAAAAGTGTATGGATCTCGCTGATCGCCGCCATCGCCGCCGTTGCGGCCGCGGCTGTCGCCATCGCCGCCCTGGTCCGCCGCAAGACCAACGCAATCGCGCAGGAGCTGGATTTTGAGCCGGACGACGATTATTTCGATCCGGAAGAGGAAGAGGACGAGGATGCCTGCGCGGCCTGCGAAGGCTGCCCCGACCCGGAAGAAGCGGACGTCGCCACGTCGGCCCATGAAGAGCCGATGGAGATCCCGGTAGCGGACGCCGGCGCGGATGAGCCGGAAGAGGAAGAAGAAAAGGAAACGAAGGAATAAGGTCTCCGGGCGGCGCGGTTTTCTGCGCCGCCCCTTTCACGCGCCAGTATAAGGGACCCCCCGGCTTTCTATCCGAAGGCCGGGGGGGTGCTGCGTTTAGGCGTCCCGTGCGCCGGCGGCGCGCATCGCGTTTAGGATTGCGATGACCGCGACCCCGACGTCGGCAAAGACGGCGTACCACATACTGGTCGTCAGCCCGACTGCCGTCAGCAGGAGGATGCCCAGCTTGACGGTCAGCGCGAAGACGATGTTCTGCCAGACGATCCGCACCGTCTTCCGGGCGATCCGGACGGCAGCCGCCAGTTTTTCGGGGTTGTCGTCCATCAGCACCAGGTCAGCGGCCTCGATCGCCGCGTCCGACCCGACCCCGCCCATCGCGGCGCCGACGTCCGAGAGCATCAGGACCGGCGCGTCGTTGATGCCGTCGCCGCAGAAGAGCACCGTTTTGCCCTTCTGGTGGGCGTCCGCCATGATCTGTTCGCAGAGGGCCGCTTTATCCTGCGGCAGCAGCCCCGCGTGCAGCTGGTGGATGCCGAGCTCTTCCGCGACCGGCGCAGCGGAGGCTTCGCTGTCGCCGGTCAGCATGACGGTTTTCAGCCCCAGCGCCGCAAGATCCCGTACCGCCGCTTTGGCGGTGGGTTTTAACTCGTCCCGGATGAGGATGCAGCCGAGGTATACCCCCTCTTCGGCAAGGCAGACGACCGTCCCGCGCTCCCGCACTTCCGGGACGGGGATCTGGTGGGCGGCCATCAGCTTTGCGTTGCCGCAGAGCAGCTGCTTCCCGTCGACGGCGGCGGAGATCCCCTGGCCCGCCAGCTCCTGGTAGCCGCCAATCCGGCCGGGGTCGAGGGGGAGGGTGCAGGCGTCCTGCAGGGAAGCGGAGATCGGGTGGGCCGAGTAATATTCACAGAGGGCTGCTTTCTGGAGCAGTTCCTCCGGACGGACGCCGGCAGCGGGCAGCACCTTCGAAACGGCAAACTGCCCTTTGGTCAGCGTGCCGGTCTTGTCCAGCACCGCGACGCCGGCTTTTGCCAGCGTCTCCAGGGAGATCGAGCCTTTGGCCAGGATCCCCTTGCGGGAAGCGCCGCCGATCCCGCCGAAGAAGGAGAGCGGCACCGAAATGACCAGCGCGCAGGGGCAGGAGACGACTAAAAACATCAGCGCCTGATGGACCCAGGGCCCGAACGGCTGCCGCAGGATCAGCGGCGGCAGGAAAGCCAGCAGCGCCGCGCCGATGACGACCGCCGGGGTATAGACCCGGGCGAAGCGGGTGATGAAGGCCTCGCTCCTGGCCTTTTTGGCTGCGGCGTTTTCGACAAGGTCCATGATCCGCGCGACGGTCGAGTCGGAGTAGGGGCGGGAAACGGTGATCTCCAGCAGCCCTTCCTTATTGATGCAGCCGGAGAGCGCCTCGCTGCCGGGGGAGACCGGGCGGGGGACCGGCTCGCCGGTTATGGCGGAGGTGTCCAGCGCCGACACGCCGCGCAGTACCACCCCGTCCAGCGGGACCCGTTCGCCCGGCCGCACGGCGATGACCGCGCCCGGTTCAATTTCCGCCGGGTCGGCGTCCACCAGCCCGTTTTCGGTCTTTAAATGGGCGACGTCGGGGCAGAGGTCCATCAGTTCGCCGATCGACCGGCGGGATTTTGCGACCGCCAGGTGCTCGAACAGTTCCCCCACCTGGAAGAAGAGCATAACCGCCATCGCTTCGCCGTAGTCGCCGGTGAAAAACGCGCCGATCGACGCGATGCACATCAGGAAGTTTTCGTCAAAGACCTGCCCGCGGCGGATATTTTTCAGCGCGTCCCAAAGCACTTCCGCCCCTACGGTGAGCCAGCCAGGGATGAAGAAGAAAAGCGCCCCATACCCCATAAAAAAGGGGACGGTATGGGAAAAGACCTCCCCCAGGATGAAGAAGGCGGCGCCGGCGAGGATCCGGTACAGGTCTGTTTTCTGTTCTTTTGTCATGCCGTTTACAAAACGGGTCGCCAGGTTGTCCATTTCAGTTCCCTCCATTATTTTTCCAGCAGATGTTCTATCCCGCAGGACAGGATCAGGCGGACGTGTTCGTCGGCCAGGGCGTAGACCGACGCCTTTCCTTCCCGCCTGGCCCGCACCAGGTCGGCGGCCTTTAAGACCCGCAGCTGGTGGGAGATGGCCGAAGGAGAGAGGCCGAGGGCGTCGGCGATGCGGCCGACCTGCATCTCCCCCTCCAGCAGGAGGTAGAGGATCCGCACCCGGGTCGAGTCGCCGAAGACCTTATACAGCTCGGCAAGGTCGTACAGATCTTCTTCGTTCGGCCGCCCGGGCAGGGGCTTAACGGGCATATCGTGCACCTTCTTTCATATGAGCAGTTGATCATATGTCAATGTTAGCACAGGACAACCCCGCCGTCAAGCGGTATAGCCTAAAAAGATGCCCAATTTTTGCCGGGATTTTTATAGGATATGGTATACTGGACGGCAGGCTGCTCATACTAGGGAATGATCAAGCCTCCTATACAGCCAGAAAGGCGGTGGTTAAGATGCTGAATATTTTTTTCCGGGCGCTGCTGCTCTACCTGCTGGTGATTTTTGCCGTCCGGATGATGGGCAAGCGGCAGCTGGGGGACTTGCAGCCCTCCGAGATCGTGACGACGATCCTGATCGGCAATATCGCCTCCCTGCCGATCGAGGAGCCGTCTTTGCCGATGGCGGCGGCCATCGTACCGGTGCTGACGCTGGCCGCCTTTGAGGTGGTGGTTTCGGAAGCGGGGCTGAAATGGCGGCGGCTCCGGCTGCTCTTCAGCGGGCGCCCGCAGGTGATCATCCGTGAGGGGCGGATCGACCAGCAGGCGATGAAGCGGATCCGGTTTACATTGGACGACCTGATGGAAAACCTGCGGGGAGAGGGGGTGTTCGACATCCGGGAGGTGTGGCACTGCGTCGTCGAGACCAACGGGAAGGTAAACGTCCTCCAGAAGTTCCCGTCCCGTCCGGCGACCCCGGGGGATCTGTCGCTGAAAGGTTCGGACAGCCGCCCGCCTCTGATGGTGATCGCCGACGGGAAGGTCGTCCAAACTGCCATGGAGCGGATGGGGGTCAGCCCGGCCTGGCTGGACAGGGTGCTGGAACAGAAAAAGCTGCGGCGGGAAGACGTCTTCCTGATGACGGTCGACGGCGGCCGCAAACCATTTATTGTTGAAAAAGAGGGACGGAAGGTATGAAAAGGATGGTGGTTTTGTTGTCGCTGGTCGGGCTGCTGCTGGGATGCGGCGCGGTATCGGAAGGATGGCTCCGCCGGTATACGGACGGTCTGCAGGCACAGATGGCGGAATTAAGCCGGGAGGCTGCCGCCGGGGAAAATGTGGGGCATGAGGTCCGGGCGGTACTGTCTGAATGGACAGCCTGTCAGAAGTGGCTGGGAGCAGAGGTCCATGAGGACCGTCTGGACCAGTTGGAATCCCACATCAAACGGGCGGAGATGCTCTCTGGTTTTCCGGATTCGGAGAACTGCAGGCGGGAACTGGTTCTGGAGCTGTTGGAGGTGGGCGACGCCGCCGGTGAGCTGTGGGAGAAGGAACGGCTGTCCTTTCAGAATATTTTTTGAAAAAAGTTGGCGTCGGGGGGTTGACAAATTCTTCTGCCTGTGGTAAGATATGCAAGTCGCCGCGAGAACCGGCTGGTTCGAAAGGGCGGCACCCACAGCTGTTACCAGCGTCCAGAGGATTTGAAATGGTTTTGGAAGGCACCGCCTTCCAAGAAAAATTTTCAAAAACCCCTTGACAAACGGGAAACGCTGTGGTAAAATAAATAAGCTGTCAGCGAGGCAGCGGCGCGAACCGAACGGTAGCGCGGAATGAGGAACTTGAAAATTAAACAATATCGAATGTGCGAAACGAACGAACCCGGATTCTTTGA
>CALXKG010000043.1 GCA_944388825.1 uncultured Clostridia bacterium
TCGCCCAGCTCTGGGAATAGAGGGTAACGCCGGTAATCAGAAGACAGACCGCAGCGGTCAGCACAATGCCCCAGGTCCCCATCCCCATGATCGCGCTCATCGACATGACGATGACGACGCAGACGACATTTAAGATGCACAGCGTCTTGATCAGGGAAAGGCCCAGCTCCCGGGGGGAATTGTGCAGCGGTACGCCGCCGGGGCCGGTGTGTGTTTTGTTTGCCATGGAGAAAGACTCCTTTCAGGATTTAATCCGCGTTATGCTCCATCCGTTCAATCCAGATTCTTCCGGATCATGCTCCCCGCCGCCGGCGGATGAGGAAAGATGGAAAGCGGGAAAGAAAACGCCATCGCCGGATGGCGGGTGTCGGCAATCGGTTCCCCGCCGCCGTCTTGCAGCCCGGAGGCCGTAAAAGGGGCCGGCTTTTTCCCCGGCTCCAGCAGTTCGAGGGTATCGCCGTCGAAAAAGCGGTTCTTCTGGGTGCACCAGACCCGGTTCCCGTCTACCCGTTCGACCACCGCCGCGACGTCGGTCCGGCGGATATAGCCGTTTTCATCATACCGCTGGCCCGCTTCCGGGCGGCCGAACAGGAAGCCGGCGGTATAGTCCCGGTGGGAGACCCTGCGCACCTCGTCCGCGAGCCACTCCGGCAGCCGCCACCCGTCCGGGCAGGCCGCGTAACCGTCCACCGCGATCCGGTAGGCGTTGGTGACGGCAGCGACATAGTAGGCGGATTTCGCCCGCCCTTCGATCTTGAGGGAAGTGACCCCCGCCTGCGCCAGCTTGTCGATATAGGGCAGGAGGCAGAGGTCCTTCGCGTTTAGGATGTAGGTGCCGTCCCCGTCCTCAAAGACCGGGAAGTACTGCCCCGGGCGCTTCTCCTCCACCAGCGCGTATTTCCAGCGGCAGGGCTGGGCGCACTGACCGCGGTTGGCGTCCCGGGACGCCATATAGTTGCTGAGGACGCACCGTCCGGAAAAGGACAGGCACATCGCCCCGTGGACAAACACCTCGATTTCCAGGTCGGGCGGGGTCATATCGCGGATTTCGGCGATTTCCGCCAGGGAAAGCTCCCGGGCCAGCACCACCCGCTTCGCCCCCATCTCGTAAAACGCCCGGGCGGCGCGGTAGTTGACGACCCCCGCCTGGGTCGAGATGTGGATCTCCGCCCCCGGGACTGTCTCCCGCAGCACCGACAGGACGCCGAGGTCGGTGACGATAAAGGCGTCCACCCCCGCATCCGCCGCCGCCCGCAGAAAGGCGGGCAGCGCGTCAAACTCATCGTTGCGGGGGAGGGTGTTGACGGTCAGGTAGACCCGCGCGCCCTTTTGATGGGCCTGTTCACAGGCAGATTTCAGCTCCGGCAACCCGAAACTGGCCGCCGACGCCCGCATCCCGTAGGCGGTCGACCCGAGGTAGACCGCGTCCGCCCCGTACCGCAGCGCGGCTTCCAGCCGCTCCATATCCCCCGCCGGGGCAAGCACTTCCATATTTGCCTTCAAGTGAAAACTGTCTCCTTTTTCTTTTTATCATAGCCATACAACTTTTCGGAAGAGACAAGCCCCGGCCTCCCTCCACGAGGGAGGCGGCGCAGATGCGCCGGAAGGAGTCGGAAAGACAAGCAAAAGTTGTTTTTTCAAAAATTACGCCTATAAGATTAGACAGCTTTGCTGTCTAGCCCCGCTCCTTCCGTCATCTTCGATGACAGCTCCCGCAGAGAGCGCCTCTTTCGGCGCGCTTGCCTATCCGGCTGTACGGCCTTTCGACAACCCGGTTTAGTCCAGATAATTTGCGATATTTGCCTCATGTTCCGCCAGCGTTTCCGAGAAATAGAAGTTCCCATTGTCATCGCTGATGAAATAATAGTACGCCGTCGTTTCGGGCGAAAGGGCCGCGTTGATCGCGTCCATGCCGGGGTTGCAGATCGGCCCGGCCGGAAGCCCGGTGCACTGGTAGGTGTCGTAGGCCGCGGCCTTCCGCTCGTTTGCCGCCGTATGGCCGGACATCAGGATGGTCGAATTGGCGTAGTTGCGGGTCGGGTCGCACTGGAGCATCGGGAAGTTCTCCGGGTCGTTCAACCGGTTCCAGTAGACCGACGAGACAACCGCCATATTGGCGGGATCGCCGCTGGCTTCCGCCTGGATCAGCGAGGCCAGCGTGATCGTCTGGTGCTGGGTGAGCCCCATTTCCGCCATCCGGTCCTGCACCGTGTCAATCTTATTCTGGAAATTCTGCAGCATCCGGGAGATGACCGTCGCCGGGGATTCGTTGGTATAAAACTCATAGGTATCGGGGAAAAGGTACCCTTCCAGCGGGTAGAAGATGTCGGAGGAAGTGCTCATTTCCGCCTCGAAATCATAGCCGTAGTCGGCGCCCGACCGCGCCTCTTCCTTAAAGTCGTCGGCGTCGCAGACATCGTTTTCCTCCAGGAGGGCGGCAATCTGGTTTAAGGTCATCCCTTCGGTAAAGGTGACCCAGACCGTCTCCCGGGCGGCCGGCTGCACCGCGATCTCGGAAAGCAGCTGCATATAGTTCATGTTGTCGTTCAGCGTATGCTCCCCTTCCTGATACGGGCCGGTAGAGCCTTCAAACTTTGCGACATAGGAGAACAGCCAGCTGTATTTGATCAGCCCGGCATCCTTCAGCTTGCCGGCGACGTCGTCGACCGTATCGTCCTCATCGATCGAGATCGTCACCGCCCGGTTATCGGTGATAAAAGCCAGCACATCGTTGAAGACCCGCAGGAACATCACCGCGATAAAGACGCAGACGACCAGCGTCACGGCGGTATAGGCAAAGCTGGTCCCCCATCCTCTATGGTAGACCCGCTTCGGGATCCGGCGGAAAAAACGCCGCCTGCGCCGGGGCATCGCCTGATCGTCCGGTTCTTCCGGCGGCAGCTCTTCCGCAGGCGGCGGGGAAGGCGGCTCGCTGCCGATCGCGACCGTCCGGGTCAGGCCGGACGGGCCGGCAGAGCCGGTATGACCGGCGTCGAAGGCGATCGTCCGCTCCTCTTCCACCGGCACGGGCAATTCTTCCCCCTCCGGCGCTTCCCCCGAGCCCTCTTCCGGGAACGGTTCGCCGTCCTCCGGGTAGAAGGAATCCGTTCCTTCTTCCAGGTCAAACTGGAAGCCCGCCCCGCCGTCCTCCGGCAGCCGGTTTTCTCTGTTATCCATTCAATCATCCCTTCTGGAAAATCCGGGCCGTATGCCCGGCGTCAAATTCCCGTCCCAAACCGCTTGACAAACTTTTCGGTCACCAGGATATCCGCCCGGCGGTCATACCGGCCGTGGGGGAGCTGGGTGCGCAGGCAGGCGGTATAGCAGACCCCCGCCGTCACGCCGGGGTAGCGGGAAAGGAAGCGGTCGTAATACCCCTTCCCATATCCCAGCCGGAACCCCTCCAGGTCAAATCCCAGCCCCGGCAGCACGCAGAAGGAACGCAGCAGCGCCCCCGACGAGAGGGGAAGTTCCTCCGCCCGCTCCGGCACCGGTTCCAGCACCCCGAAAGTCCCGGGGGCCAGCTCGGACAGGGCATTTATATAAAAAAACTTCATTTCCACCTTTCCCGGCACGCACCAGGGCACCGCCACCTTTTTCCCGGCGGCGAGCGCCTGCTCGATCAGCGCATGGGTATCCACCTCGATCGCGGTGGAAACATAGGTGAGCAGCAGCGGCGCCTCCCGGTACTCCGGAAGGTTTACAAGCCGCGCGAGGATCTTCTCATCCCGCTGCCCCTTTTCCCCCGGGGAGAAGGCGCGGCGGGTCGTTTTGAACTCCTGCCGCAGCCCTTTTTTTACTTCCCGGATATCGGTGTACCGCATGGCGCTCAACCCTTTCTCTCGCAATTTCTATCTCTGTCTATCAGGTTTTCCGGGCAGTTTCCCGCCTCCATCGATCGCTTTTACAATACGCGCCGTCACATCCTCCACCGGCAGCGGCGCCGCGCCGTCGTCGCAGCGCACCTTTTCCCAGCCCCAATACCGGGCGGCAAATGCGGCGGTGTCCCGGCAGAGGCGCATATACCGCCGGTTTTTCTCATGGATATCCCGCCGGCTGTCGTCGCCCGCATACCGGGCGGAGAGCAGCTTGTCGGAAATGGCCTGCTCCATCTCCAGATAGACGGTGATATCCGGCGCCGGGATCCCCAGCTTATGGTATTCATAATCCTCGATCCACTGTAAGTACCCCGCCCACTCTTCCCGCGGCAGCTTCCCCATCTGGTGGATCGCGTTGGAGGTGGCATAGCGGGTAGCCAGGATGGTCGTCCCGGCCTCGTAATCCTTTTTCCAGTGGAGCAGGTAGGAGGCATACCGGTCGACCGCGTAAAAGCTGCCGGCGGCATAGGCGTTGACCCCGTCCGGGTCATCGGAAAATTCCCCGCCCAGGTACATCCGGACCAGCGTCGAAGAAGGCTCGGCATAATCGGGGAAAGAGATCAGCTTTACCTTTTCCCCCCGCGCCCGCAGCGCCCCTGCGACCCGTTCCCCCTGGGTCGATTTGCCGCAGCCGTCCAGGCCGTCCAGCACGATCAGCCGCCCCATCAGGCGTTCTCCCCGGTGATCAGGTCGGCGGCATAGGGAAGGGCCCTGATCCAATCGCAGAAGGTATGCCATTCGTCCAGCTTATGGTCTTTGCGGGCGTGGTAGATGTTGCGCAGCGTCTCATAGTTCAGCGTGCAGGTACGCATCTGGTTGTAGGAGCTGGGCAGCAGCTGGATCATATCGTACCAGTACCGCTTGTCCTTCCCTTCCAGATAGCGGAGCCGCAGCGTCTCAAGAAACCGCACCAGCCCCTCCATCTGCTCCCTGGTCTCCGCGTCCATCCGGTCGGTCGAAAAATCGTCCATCGAGAAGGGCCGCGCATGGAGCTTGTGCATCGTCGAGGTGGAGTTGGCGACCGTCGCGACCTTGTAGGTATCGTACTCCTTCCACCAGTAGAGGGGGGCGGTGACGTCCATCGAAACAAAGATCATCCGGATAAACTTGCGGTGGTCGCTGCCGGCGGCGCACAGCCTGCGGGCGAGGGACAGATCGTTCGGCCCGAAGTGGAAGCCGGTTTCATCCGTCCAGCTGTCCATCCGGTCCCAGCTGTTTAAAGGGTTCCGCGCCCCACGCATCGCGTTTTCCATATTCATGACGGCTGTATTGTTGACGGTGAGCATCGGTTCTCTCCTTTATATCTTTGAAGATCCCCGCCCTTTCCAGGCGGTACATACATACAAGCATTATACCACACCCGTGCCCTGAAAAAAAGCCCCGGGCGGCAAAAGTAGTTTTTTATTTACAAACGCGCTCATACGGCCCAGGCTGAATTTTTTTTTGCCCTGCCCAATATATTGGGGGTATTTTTCCGGCAAAAGCGGTTATAATATAGACGAGAGGTGCCGTTCATGATTAGTTATGCTCCCTTTTATAAGACACTGAAGAAAAAGAACATTACAGAATACCACCTGATATTTAAGGAAGGTATCTCTTCCAACACCATCCATCGGATGAAACACGGGGAAACCATCACTTTAAAGACGCTGAACACCCTGTGCAGCATTTTACAGTGCCCGGTGTCCGACATCATCGAGTACATACCGGACGAATGATCCCGTCCGGCGTATTTGTTATACCTTTTTATCAAAAACCGGGCGGAAAATCCTTTCCGCCCGGTTTTTTCGCCATTTCCCCCTCCGCCCTTGATTTTTTCCGCCGGCCGGCGTATAATAAAAGAAAAACCGTGCAGGGGCACACCCTGACGGGCAGGAGGTCATCATCATGCAGGCATTACTGGATACGCTGCGTGCCAAAAACCCGGGGCTGCCGGTCTACTCGGTAAACGACCCGGAATTCAAGTTCTACGGCCGGAAGGTGGACATGGACTTTTCCGACTTTACGGCGGCGCTGGAGGCGCTGCCGATGCCGGAAGCGGGCAGCGCCTATTCCCCGTCCATCGAGTCGCTGGAAAACTGCCCCTCCGCCGCGGCGGTAAGCCGCGTCCTTTACGGCGAAATGCCCACCGAGGCGGGCTGCTGCTGGGGGTACAACAGCAGGATGAACGCGCTGGAATGGCACCAGGGCAGTGAAATCAACCTGGCGGCAGGCGAGCCCCTCGTCCTGCTGCTGGCGACCCTCTTCGACCTGGAGGACGGCAGGCTGGACGCCGGGAAGGTCAAAGCCTTCGTCCTGACGCCGGGCGAGGCGATCGAAGTGTACGGCACGACGCTGCACTACTGCCCCTGCCAGGTAAGCGACAAAGGCTTTAAATGCCTGGTCTGCCTGCCGAAGGGCACCAACACCGATCTTACCCTCCCCCACGAGGACAAGCGGCTGACCGCGAACAACAAGTGGCTCTTAGCCCACGAAGATTGCCCCGAAACCGGCGTCCCGGCGATCTACGGCGAAAACTGGGAAGTCAAATACTAAAGCGTGTTTGAGATCCCTCTTTTCGGCGAATGCTCCAGCAATACAGGGGTTTTCAAACGCGCTCTAAAAAAACGGACTCTGCTTTTCCGGCAGAGTCCGTTTTTTAACCATCATGATTCATGATTCATTTAAAATTTTCATAAACTCCGCCCCTGTGATCGTCTCCTTCTCATAGAGGTAGTCCGCCAGCCTGTCCAGCTTCTCCCGGTTTTCGGATAAAAGCCTGCGCGCCTTCTGGTGCTGGGCCTTGACCAGCTCGATCACCTGCCGGTCGATCTCCGCCTGCATCTCGGGCGAACAGGCAAGGGATGCGTCGCCGCCCAGGTACTGGTTATGGACCGTCTCCAGCGCGACCATATCGAAATCCTCGCTCATCCCGTACTGGGTGATCATCGCCCGGGCCAGCTTGGTGGCCTTTTCGATGTCGTTGGACGCGCCGGTCGTAATCGTTCCGCAGGCGACCTCTTCGGCCGCCCGGCCGCCGGTCAGGGTCGCGATCTGTTCGACCAGCTCTTCCCGGCTCATCAGGTAGCGGTTGCCCTCTTCCACCTGCATCGTGTACCCCAGCGCGCCGGAAGTGCGGGGGATGATCGTGATCTTCTGGACGGGGGCGGTATGGGACTGAAGGGCGGAAACAAGGGCATGGCCGATCTCGTGGTATGCGACGACCCGCCGCTCCGTGTCGGTCAGGATCGCGTTCTTTTTCTGGTACCCGGCGATGACCACCTCGACGCTCTCTTCCAGGTCGGACTGGGCGACTTTATCCCGTCCGCTGCGGACGGCGCGGAGGGCCGCCTCGTTGACGATGTTGGCCAGTTCCGCCCCCGACGCGCCGGAAGCCATCCGGGCGATGACGTTATAGTCGATGTTCGGCTCGGCCGCGATTTTGCGGGCGTGGACTTTTAAAATTTCCTCCCGCCCCTTTAAATCCGGCAGTTCGACCGGCACCCGGCGGTCAAACCGCCCGGGGCGGGTCAGCGCCGGGTCCAAAGATTCCGGCCGGTTGGTGGCGGCCAGGATAATGACCCCGTTGTTGCCTTCAAAGCCGTCCATCTCGGTCAGGAGCTGGTTGAGCGTCTGTTCCCGCTCGTCGTTGCCGGAAAACTGCCCGTCCCGCTTTTTGCCGATCGCGTCGATCTCGTCGATAAAGACGATACAGGGCGCCTTCTCCTTCGCCTGCTTAAACAGGTCGCGGACCTTGGACGCGCCCATGCCGACGAACATCTCGACAAATTCCGACCCGGAGATCGAAAAGAAGGGGACGCCCGACTCGCCGGCGACCGCCTTGGCGAGCATCGTCTTGCCGGTGCCGGGCGGGCCGACCAGCAGGATGCCTTTGGGCATCGACGCGCCGATCGAGGAATACTTTTTCGGGTTATGGAGGTAGTCGACGATCTCCATCAGGTTTTCCTTTGCCTCGTCTTCCCCGGCGACGTCGGAAAACCGGATGCCGGTGGTGGACTTGACATAGATCTTGGCGTTGGACTTGCCGAAGCTCATCGCCCCGGATCCGCCGCCCGCCCGCTTCATCAGCTGGCGGTTCATAAAATACCCCAGCGCCGCAAAAACCACGATCGGCAGCACCCACGAGAGGACAAAGCTGAGAAGCGGCGACGTCTCTTCGACGATGACGCTGCCGAACCGCGCGCCCGAATCGTGCAGCCGCTCGGTCAGGCCGTCGTCCGGCATCAGCCCGGTCTTGTAGATCCGCTGCTCATCCTTGTCGGTAAAGAGGATCTGGTTGGTCTGCACCTCGACGATGCCGACGTCCCCTTCCTCGGTCATATCCATAAAGGTGCCGTAGTCGGTCTCGATAACCTGGGCCTGCATCATCTTCGGCACCGCGATCAGATTAAAAAACAGCATGACCGCCATGACGATCAGTGCATAAAAAATCAGCGGCTTTTTTGGCATTTTTACTTCATTCACCTGTTTTCATCCCTTTCCCGGGGAAAAATCTCCCCTTTTTCTTTTATTGTATCATGCCGGGATGAAAAGACCCATGAAAAATATATGAACAAAAACTGGGAACGGGTAAACTTTTTTACCGGGCAAACCCCCGTTTTTCCGCCGCTTCCAAAAACGCTTCCAGGCTCCGCTCCAGCTCGTGGGGCGGGACGGCGGTACAGACGCGGGCCATGCAGGGCGCGCCGTAATACTCTTCCCCGGGGTCGCAGCAGAAATACGCCTCGTTATAAAGGAAGTCGAACAGTTCCTTTTCCGGCAGCCCCAGCCCCGAAAAATCCACCCAGAGGACATAGGTCGCCTCCGGCTTTAATACCTTCACCTGCGGCAGATGGGCGGCGAAAAACCGCTCGATACGGGCGTTGTTCTGCCGCACGACCGTGAGCATCTGGGAAAGCCATTCCCTGCCCGCCGGGGTATACCCCCCGCAGAGGGCGGCGTAGGCCATCGGGTCGATCGAGCCGAAGTGGTCGGCGTTGCGCTGAGCCTCATACGCGGCGCGAAGGGCAGGGTTTTTGATGATGACGTTCGCATGGTTGACGCCGGTAAAGGAAAAGGTCTTGCCCATCGAGACGACGGTGACGGCGTTGTCCGCCTCTCCCGCCAGGGCCGCCAGCACCGGGACCCTGCTCCCGTCCAGCGGCGTATCCCCGAAGATCTCGTCGCTCCAGACGGCCACGTCGTTTTCTCTCGCCAGCTGCAAAATGCGGCGCAGCGCATCCTCCCGGATGATCCGGCCGGTGGGGTTATTGGGGTTGCAGAGGACCAGCAGCTTGACCTCCGGCCGGGCCATCTTTTCGGCCAGGTCGCCGATATCCAGTTCCGGCCGGCCATCCCGCATGACCGCCGGCGAAAAGACCGTCTTCCGCCCCAGGCGGGTCGCCGCCTGTTCATACCGGTTATAGCCGGGGGACGGCACCAGGACCGCCTCCCCCGGCGCGGTGCAGAGCCGGATCATCGTCGCGCAGGAGAAGATCGTCCCCTGCACCGGCAGGATCCACTGGGGATCGGTCTCCACCCCCCGCACTTCCCGCATCCACCAGACGATATGGGAAAGGTAGTTCTCATCGGCAACGGTAAATCCGAACAGCCCGTTTTCCGCCGCCGCTTTGACCGCGTCGATCACCGGCCGGGCGGTCTTAAACTCAAACTCCGCCCCGGAAAAGCTGACATACCCCTTTTCCCGGATATTCTGAGGGGTGAAGAGCAGCTCTTTTAAATTTCCGCAGTTTTTCCGGTCGACCCGGCTTTCAAAATCAAATTGCATCTGGGCGTTTCCTCCTTATCAAACAGACTGCGCCAGTTCCCGCGGGAAAAACAAACCAGTCCAGCAAAAAGGGAGGGTATCAAAACCCTCCCAGGGTAAAATCAAAGGTTGTGGCAGGCGACCATATGCGTCCCGCCCACATTCCGCAGCGCCGGCGTCTCGCCGCGGCAGGCGTCTGTCGCCCGCGGGCAGCGGTTGCAGAACCGGCAGCCGGGCGCCGGGTTGATGGGGCTCGCGACCTCCCCGCGCATCACCCGTTCGCCCGCCCGGGCCTTTTCATAGTCCGGGTCGGCGACCGGCACCGCGTGCAAAAGCCCCTGGGTATAGGGATGGGCCGGGTGTTCGTAGATCTCATGGATATCGCCCATCTCAACCAGCTGTCCCAGGTACATGACCGCCGTCCGGTCGGAAATATACCGCACCATCGACAGGTCGTGGGCAATAAAGAGGTAGGTCAGCCCCATCGACTGCTGGAAATCGACCAGCATAT
This sequence comes from uncultured Clostridia bacterium, assembly GCA_944388825.1. Taxonomy (GTDB): domain Bacteria; phylum Bacillota; class Clostridia; order Oscillospirales; family Ruminococcaceae; genus Faecivivens. The sequence goes on from CALXKG010000043.1 coordinate 10,136, forward strand.
TGACGATCTGGGCCTGTACCGACACGTCCAGCGCCGAAATCGCTTCGTCGCAGACGATAAACGAGGGGTTTACCGCCAGCGACCGCGCCAACCCGACCCGCTGCCGCTGCCCGCCCGAAAACTCGTGGGGGAAGCGGTTGGCGTGCTCCCGATGGAGGCCGACTTTATGCAGCAGGTCATAGGCGATCTCCATCCGCTCTTTTTTGCTCTCGCCGATGCCGTGGATCTCCAGGCCTTCGGTGATGATCTCCCCGACGGTGAAAAAGGGGTTTAAAGACGCGTAAGGGTCCTGGTAGACCATCTGCATCCGCCGGGAGAGGGCGCGCTTTTCTTTTCCTTTGACGCCGGTGATATCCTGCCCGTCGAAGACGATCCGCCCGCCGTCCGGCTTATACAGCCCGACCAGCGTCCGGCCGACCGTCGTCTTGCCGCAGCCCGACTCGCCGACCAGCCCCAGCGTCGTCCCTTTTGGGATCGAGAAGGAGACGCCGTCCACCGCGTGCAGCACCTTCCCGCGGCCCACCTGGAAATATTTCTTTAGATCCTGTACCTCAACCAGGGGCTGTTCCCCCGTCAGCTTATCGACCATCCGTCTCCCCTCCTTCTGCTTCCAGATACCCGCGGATGCGCGGCGCCATATCTGCCGTGACAAGTTCCGGATCCCGTCCGGCCGGCGGGACCGGGCGGCAGGCCGCCGCCGCCGGGTGCAAAAGCCAGCAGCGGGCGTCGTGCCCTTCCCCGACCGGAAACGCGGGCGGGTCGTTTTCCAGACAGAGTTCCATACAGTAAGGGCAGCGGGCCGCAAACCCGCAGCCTTTGGGCGGCGCGAACAGGTCGGGCGGCGAGCCGGGGATCGCGGTCAGGCGGGAACCGGCCCGCTCCTGCATATCCGGCATCGAGCCCAAAAGCCCCCAGGTGTACGGATGCTTCGGCCGGTAAAAGACGTCTGAAAGCCTGCCGCTCTCGACGATCCGGCCGGCGTACATGACCGCGACCCGCTCCGCCATCCGGGCGACGACGCCCAGGTTATGGGTGATGAGGATGATGCCGCATCCGGTCTCCTTCTGGATATCCTGCATCAGCTCCAGGATCTGCGCCTGGGTCGTGACGTCCAGCGCGGTGGTCGGCTCGTCCGCCAGCAGGATGGACGGATGGCAGCAGAGCGCCATCGCAATCATCACCCTCTGCCGCTGCCCGCCGGACATCGTGTGGGGATAGCGGCGGAAGACCGCCTCGGGGTTCGGCAGGCCGACTTTCCCCAGCATCTCGATCGCCCGCTGCCGGGCCGCCTCGGCCGGAACTTTCTCGTGGACGCGGATGGCTTCCACCATCTGCCTGCCGACCCGGACGACCGGGTTTAGGGAAGTCATGGCGTCCTGGAAGATCATCGAAAACTCTTTCCCCCGGTAGGCGCGCATCTCTTTATCGGATTTGGCGGTCAGCTCCTCTCCCCTATAGAGGACGCTCCCTCCGACGATCCGGGCGGGCGGCTCCGGGTTTAAGCGCATGACCGTCTGGACGGTGACCGACTTGCCGCAGCCGGATTCGCCGACGATTGCCAGCGTCTCGCCGCCGTCCAGATGGAAACTGACCCCCCGCACCGCCTTTACTTCCCCGGCGTAGGTGTCAAACGAAACTTTTAAATCCTTTACTTCCAGCAGATGGCTCATTTTTCCGCCCCCTTCCGGGATTTTTCCAGCTGCTCGGCGCGGCGGCGCTTTTTAAGGGCCGACGTGCTCATTTCATCCCGCAGCTGAGGGTCCAGGGCGTCCCGCAGGCAGTTGCCCATCATAAAGAAAGCGAAGATGATAAGCGAAATGACCAGCGACGGAATTGCAAACTGATAGAAATGGGTGCGGTACATCCCCGCCCCGTCGGAAGCCAGCTGCCCCAGCGAGGTCATCGGCGGCGCGATGCCCAGCCCGATGAACGCAAGCCCCGCTTCCATGAAGATCGCGGCCGGGACAAAGCTGGTCAGGGAAACGACAATGTTGCCCAGGATGTTCGGCAGGATGTGCCGGTAGATGATCCGCAGCGGGCTCGCCCCCAGCGTCTCGGCGGCAAGGGTGAACTCGCGGTTTTTAAACTGTAAAATACGGCCTCTGTAGCCTCTGGCCGGACCCATCCAGTTCATGACCGCCAGCGCGATGACAATCGCCTGGGGGCCGCCGCCAAAGTAGACGAGGATCAAAATGACGTAGATCATCGACGGGATGCAGAGCCCGATGTCGATCACCCGCATGATGACCATATCCACCCAGCCGCCGAACCATCCGGCGACCGAGCCGACGAACATCCCGATCATAAAAGGGAGAATCGCGCCGATAAACCCGACCGCCAGCGACACCCGCGCCCCGACCCAGACCCGGGTCCACATGTCCCGGCCGGCCGAATCGGTCCCGAACCAGTGGTCGGCGCTGGGGGAGAGGTTGCTGGAGAGGAGGTCGGTCTGGTCATAGCGGTAGGGGGAGAAGATAGGGGCGAAAACCGCCAGCAGGATGAGGATAAGGAGGAGCACCGCACAGGCGATGGCCAGCTTATCCTGTCTCAGCCGCCACCAGACCCCGGCCCAGTAGCTGACGCTCGGGCGGACGATCTGGTCGGTGTCCAGTTTGCTTCCGACCGGCCGGCAGAGGGTGGGGTCGATTTCGGTGGTGTTTTCTGCCGCAGCGGGCATCTGTTTTTCTTTTTCCATCAAAAATCCCTCCCTTTCAGCGGACGCGGATCCGCGGGTCGATGATGCCGTAGAGCAGGTCGACGATGAA
>CALXKG010000044.1 GCA_944388825.1 uncultured Clostridia bacterium
GCCCATCTGCCGATCTCCATCCAACCGGTGCTCATCGGATCCAGGCCGGACTGCGCTTTCACCGCCTCCAGCAGCGGGGCGTATTTTACCGCCTCCGCCCGAAGCGTGCTTTCGGTCAGGCGGCCGGTTTTATCGGAAAAGGAAAGTTTCAGCACAGGCGTATCCTCCTTCCTCAGTGCCCGCAGGGATGGCCGTATTCGTCCATCGGGTCGAGAGCAGGGTCTTTCATGCAGAGATGGACGGCGGCGGTTTTAAAGGCGCCGGGCAGGGCGAGGATGTTCGGCTGCGGGCCGGTGAACTTCTGCATCGCGTCGGAAAGCGCCTCCTCAAAGGTCGCCCGGGTCTTCAGCCCCATCCCCCTGGCGTAACCCGGGTCCTGCGCGCCGACGATATAGATGGCCGCAGTATTCATCTCGGCGATATGGCCGCAGGAGATCATCGAAAAGCCGTGGAAAGGATGGAAGGCGTTGGCAAACCGGTATTTGCGGATATAGGCTTCGTTGGTCGCAAAATATTCCCCATACCGGTCGAGGTCGGGCAGGGTGTTCATATAATCGTGCTGGAACAGCTCGTACATCTCCCGCAGGTAGGGCCACCGCTCGTCGTGGAAATAGCCGTTGCAGAGGGAGGAACAGATGATGACACACCGGTCGCTCATTACCCGCTTAAACCGCAGCACCTGGGCCGAGAGGGCCTGCATCATCATGATCGGGTTGGTGCCCATCCCATCGCCGTAATGGAATTTCTGCGGCATCCCGAAGACCAGGATGTCGTACTTCTTTTCGGCCCAGTGGACATAGGTGCGTTTGTCGGCGTCTACCCAGGAAAGGGGCATCATTTCAGCCGCATAGCCCGACCAGATCGAAATCTGGCGGGACTGCGAATCCAGAACCGCGTCGCAGCAGAAGAACGGGTGGCCCATCTTCTTTTCCATATGCATCCCGATTTCGTTGAACTTGGTGCGCATCAGGCTGCCGCCGTTGACCGGCGTAAAATCGGGCCGGTGCATGACCGCGGGGGTGTGGTGGGAGGCGATCGACCGCCAGTTGGTGATGCCGGTCGCGCAGTGCTTGTACCCGCCGGAGTAGCCGCCGTAGGGGTTGCCCTGCACATGGCCGATGAGGATCGGGATGTCGCATGCATAGACGTATTGGTTCATCCAGACCGGGTCGCCGCGCTCCGTACACCCGAGGTCGACCATATGGTCGGGGTCCTCCGAATCGTGGCTGATAATCTGCCCGGTGGGCCAGAACTGGTTATACAGCGTCTCGCCAAAGATCGCCTTCGCATCGGCAGCTGTCGAACGGGGGTGGAGGCCGTTTGAAATGATAAACAAGATGTCTTCTTTCCGGACGCCTTTCGCGTAAAGCTCCTCGAGGATATACCGCACCGCCAGCTTGCGGTGGGAAGTGGGCTGTTCGCCTCCTTTGACCCGGTCGGGGATGACAAACACCACCTTCGCACCCGGGAAAGCCAGCTCGGAAAGCGGCTTCATCCCGATCGGGCGGCGCAGGCTCTGCCGGTAGGCCGCTTCCAGTTCCGCTTCCGGAATGTGGGGCGGATCGGGGACGGTGACGCCGGGGATAAAGACGTCGGTGGAATCGGGGAGGCCGGCGCCCATCGTCCCGGCGCCGTATTCAAATTCAAAGTGCTTCATGATAAACCACCTTTCTTATTTTCCGCAGAGGTACAGCCGGACGATCTCCAGGTATTCTTCCGGGTAAAAGCCGATCTCCCCGGTAAACCGGGTGAGGGCGATCAGGCCCCCGTCGATCTCGGGGATGCTGCGCAGCATCGGGGCGTTGTCTGCCTTCAGGCCGCCGCCGTAGACGACCGGACGGCCGCAGCATCCTTTCACAAACCGCGCGGCCATCTGGATGTATTCCCGGCCTGCCGGGGTCTTGCCGGGGCCGATCGACCAGACCGGCTCGTAGCCGATCACCACTTCCCCGTCCCCGGCGTCCGCAAGGCCGGCTTGCAGCTGGGCGGAGAGGACTTCCTGCCAGCGGGGCTGCTCGGACTCCTTTTCGCCGATGCAGTAGAGGACCTTCAGCCCCCGGTCCACCGCCGCTTTGACCTCCTGCCCCAGGATCCGGTTCACCGCCTGCGGGTCATCGACACCGGCGGCACGGAGCACTGCCGCCAGCTTCTGCCGCTCCTCACAGTGGCCGACAAGCGCCCAGCCGCACCCGGCAGCCGCCGCAGCCGCCGCGGGAAGGGAACTGGTCAGCGCGCCGAAATTGCCGCCGGGGGAAAGGTCTATGGGCGATACCCCCTGGCAGCCGAGCGCCAGCCTGCTCCCCTCTTTCAACGCGGCGGCCGCCGGCAGCAGGTGCATCTCCGGCAGGAAGGCGGCGAACTGTGCTTCCGGATAGGCGTCCAGCCCATCCTGGATGGATGAAACGGTTCTGCCGCCCCACTCCGCAAAGGGGGCAAGCCGGTTGACCCCGCCATAGGCGGGCGGCAGGTCGAACCGCTTGAGATTTAAAAAGATATAGCGCATGGGATACCTCCTGTCTTTAAAAAAGGGCCATTTCCGGCAGCGGCCCGCCCAGCAGCGGGGCGGCGTAGCGGACAAAGCCGCCGGTCACATGGAAGCCGTCCGCGGAAATAAACCCGTCCGGCAGTTTTTTCTCTGTAAAGGTCACGTCCGAAAAGGGGGCGAGAAAACATTCGATCCGGTAGGGCGCGTCCGAAACCCGGCGGAAAGCCGCCATCTTCCCCGTCTCCCCCGCCAGCACCGCCCGGGCGGCAAAAGCGCCGATCCGTACCGCTTCTTCCCGGTCGGTACCGCTCTGCCAGGCCACCGACGCCCGGCCCATAAGCCCCGGCTTTTCCGCCCGGGATTTATAGCCCAGTTCCCGCTGGATCATCCCCGCCAGCGCCCCGCCGACATCGCCGAAATAGACGTCCCGGCCGGACCGGGAGACCGGTTCGGCGACCGGCGCGCCGGTCTCGTCCCGCAGCCCTTCGCTGGCGGCGATCAGGATGCCGGGCTTTTCTTTCAGCTTCGCGGCGACTTTTTCCAGAAATTCCGTCTTGCTAAACGGCCGCTCCGGGAACAGCAGCAGGTCTGGCCCCAGACCGTCCCCCTGGTCTGCCAGCGCCGCCGCCGCCGTGAGCCATCCGGCGTTGCGCCCGGAGGTTTCCAGGACGACGGCGTGGATCGGGAGGGAGCGGATATCCATCGCCAGTTCCCGGGCCGAGCCGGCGATAAAGCGGGCGGCGCTGCCGTAACCGGGCGCATGGTCGGTGACGGCGAGGTCGTTGTCCATCGTCTTGGGAATGCCGATCACCCGGATGGGCAGGCCCTGGGATACACAGGCCGCCGATATCTTCCCGGCGGTGTCCATCGTGCCGTTTCCGCCGGAAACCAGCAGGCAGTCGATCTTCTCCCGGATGAGCACCCGGGCAATCGCCCGGTAGTCTTCCGGCTCCAGGTGGTCGCGGGAGGAGCCGATCGCCGTCCCGGGCGTCAGCGGGAGCTTTTCCAGTTCGGATGCCGGGACTGCCCGCAGGTCAAGAAAGGCGCCCGCCAGCAGGCCGCCGGTTCCGCCTTTTGCCGCGAGGATTTTCCCGGTCCCCGGGCCTTCAAGCGCGGCCTGCACCGCGCCGTACAGGGAAGCGTTCAGGACGGCGGTCGGGCCGCCGCCATGGAGGATGAGCAGGTTTTGCATAGACAGCTCCTTTCAACTTTATTAAAGAGTTTAAGTATTCGGATAACAGATACCGCCTTCCCCTTTCCGGCCGCCCCTTCAAGAGACAGCCGGAAAGAGCGGCGCGTTATTCCGCTTCGATGCAGAAGGTTTCGATCACCGCGGCGGCGGCCCCTTTGGCGCCGCCAAAATGGTCGAAAGGGAGGAACCGGATCGCGACCTCCCGGGCGTTCAGCCCGTAAAAATGCGCGCGGGCCGCAGACAGCAGCCGTTCACGGTTTTCGGGGATCCGGAAGAGATACCCTTCAATCAGCACCTGCGCGGGGCTGATCAGATTGACGACCCCGGCGACCGCAAACCCCAGGTATTCCACCGCCCGGTCTATCACCCGGCGCACATCCGGGTCGCCGGCCTGCTGCGCCGCGAGGATCTGCCTGATGTCGGGCGCATCCCCCGCCAGCTGCCGGAGGACCGGCGCTTTCCCGGCCCGGAGCAGCTCCCGGCAGTCCCGCAGGACCGCAGTCTCACCGGCGACCGATTCCAGACATCCCCGGCTGCCGCAGGTCGGACAGACCGGCCCGTCCGGCTGGATGACCATATGCCCCAGTTCCCCCGCCCCCGACGTCGAGCCGGAGAGCAGCTCGTCCCGGATGATCAGCGGGCAGGCGATGCCTTTGGAGACAAACAGGTAGGCGAACAGGTCGGGCAGGCCGGAACCGGCAAACAGCTCCTGCCCCAGCGCCCGCATCCGGACGTTGTTGTCGGCCAGCGCCGGCAGGCCCAGCCGGCTCCCCACGTCTGCCGCCACCGGGCGTCCGTTCCATCCGGCGCGGGAGGAGGCCCGGATGACCCCCTGCTCCCGGTTGACAAAACCCGGCGTCCCGATGCCGATGCCCAGCAGCCTGCCCGGCGCTTTGGCGGCCAGCGGTTCCAGCTGCCTTTGCAGCGAATCCAGCATCTCTTCATATCCGGACGGGGCCGTAGGGAAAATTTCCCGCGCGACCGGCTCTCCCGCCAGGTCGTAAAGCCCCGCCGCCGTTTCATAGGGGCCCAGTTCCACCCCGAGGGCGTACTCGGCGGAAGGGTTGAACCGCAAAAGGTTTGGCCGCCGCCCGCCGCCCGCCTCGGGGGACGGCTCTTCCAGCAGCAGGCCCTCCTCCAGCATCTGGGAAACGCTGGTGGTGACGGTCGGGAGGGTCAGGCCCAGCGCTTCCGCCAGCTCGGTCCGGGTCACCGGCGCCCGGCGGTAAAGCAGGGAACGGATGTTGCGGCGGTTGCGCCGCCGGACTGCCGACAGACCGCTGTAGCGCTCGGACATCGGGACGTCCTCCTTTCTTAAAAAGTTTAAGTATCTGATTCCAGTATATCCGACCAAATCCGTTTTGGCAAGCCGTAATCCTGCACAATCTTTACCGGCCGAATTTGGATAAAAAAACACCCCTCTCTGAGGGGTGTCCGCCGGATCATCCGGAAAAATGCGCAAACGCCCGGCGCAGCCGTTCCACCGCGATCCCGCCCAGCAGCCCGACGGCCACTCCGGCCGCCGTCCCGGACAGGATCAATACCGGCAGGTAATACCAGACGGTCCCGGTCTCCAGCACCGCCATCGCCACCAGCAGCTGCCCGGCGTTGTGGGCGACGCCGCCGCAGAGGCTGACCCCCACCGTCCCGAGCCTGCTCTTCCGGCTGAGCAGCGCCATCACCGCAAAGCTCAACAGCCCTCCGGCCAGGCTGTACAGCATACTGAACAGGCCGCCGAAGGTGAGGCCGGTGAGGACGATCCGCACGACCGCGACGGTGAACGCCCCTTTCAGGTCCAGCAGGTACAGCGCGGCCAGCACGACCAGGTTCGCCAGCCCCAGCTTGACCCCGGGGACCCCGAGGTTTAAGGGGATCAGGCTCTCGACATAGGCGAAGATAAAGGCAAGGGCGGTCAGCAGCCCGTACAGGGCCGCCTTCCGCGCCGGTTTACGCGACGCCATCGACCGCCGCCTCCTTTCCGCCGCGGATGGTCACGACCACGCGGTTGGGCAGGCAGATGATGCTCTCCCCCTCCCGCGAGACCGGGCGGTGACGGACGCAGACCCCGTCCGGGCAGGTCGCCGCCACAATATCCGCCTCCCCGTCCCGGATGACGAGGGTGTTTTCCCCGCCGCCGTACCCTTCGATCACCATTTCCCCGTCCTCCGAAAGCGGGAGGGCGGCAACCAGCTCCCCATCGACCGATACTTCGGCGACGCCGCCCGCGGCAGCAGGCCGGGCAAGCTGGAACAGCAGCGCCGCCCCGCCGATCAGCAGGAAAACGGCCAGCAGGATGAGGTCCCGCCGGCCAAACAGCTTCTTCCCCATCAGCCGATCAGCTGCTCGGTGACAAACCGGTGGGCGTCGTCGATCGCGCGGATGACCGCGTCGGTCGAATAGGTCGCCCCGGCCAGCCCGTCCACCTTGGAGCCTGTGCCGGAGCTGGTGCTGGAGAGGACCGGGAAAAGCCGCCCGGCAAACCGGCTCTGGAAGGACTCCTTCGCGATGCCGTCGCCATAGTATTGGGATTCATTCTGGGAGACGACCG